>JAUNSE010000137.1 GCA_030539415.1 Desulfovibrionaceae bacterium | reverse complement strand
ATCCGGGACACTGTCTCTCCGACTGAAAGACTGCGCCGCGCGCCGTGTCATTTGCATGCCATTCTTCTTTTGTCAGGATGCCGACGCCCCCGCCGCGAGAGGATCGCCGATGTGCGCGCAAGGAGTGCCGGGGCGGGCCGGAGCCGGGGAGCAGGTCATGGGGGGGCCGCAAATCCCGGACCGGCCGCAAAAAAAGAACCCCCTGCCCCGGCCGGGACAGAGGGAGTGCATGCTGAAACAGGCGGCGGAGTCGGGAGGACCACCCTCCTCCCGGCCCCGCCGCCATGGGAAGGGCGGGGGAAATTGTTCGGGATATCGTCAGCTGCCGCATTCAAGCAGGAAGGCCGTCTGCTGCACGTCCTGCGCGTATGCGTCATACGCCCCGGCGAAATCGTCCATGAAAGCGTCCGTTGAAGCGTCTGTTTCTGCCCCGGCGCTTTCTTCCGCGCTCCAGTCGAAGGCGGTTTCGGTGTGCATGGCCGCAGCAAGGCTGTCCGCCGATGCCGTGTCGAGGCCGAGGCTGTCCGCGAGGTCTCCGGAACTGTCGGCAGTGGGCTCTGTCAGGTCGGCCGTCAGGCTGCCGAGCAGCCTGTCGGACGCCCCGTCCTCCACAAGGGCCGCCAGGGTGAGGCCGGAAAGCGCTTCGTCCGCGAGGGCCGCATCCGCAAGGTCGGGCCCGTCGGCGGACATGGCCGCGAGAGCCTCGACAGCCGCATCAAGGGCATCGCTTTCGGCCAGGGTCACCCGCTGCGTGACAGAGCCCGTGTCGCCGTCGCTGTCGGCCGCGCTGACAAAGGCGATATCGTACGTCCCGCGCCAGCTGCCGGACCCGTCCAGGACCGCGAAGGCCGTGTACTGGTCAAAGCGCCAGCTGCCGTCGGCGCTCAGGATCACCGAGAAGAGATCTGTCTCGGTGCCGTCTTCAGCCGTGCTGACGGCCGTGAGCCGGCCGCCGCCCTGATTGCCCTCGACGAGGCGCAGCTCGGCCCGGCTGACCGTGCCGTCGGCCAGGAGCACGGTCAGACTGTCCCAGGCCGCGCTGTCGGAGCTGTAGTCCAGGGCAGCATGGCTCGCGGAGGCGGAGAGCCAGCCGTCCGCGCCGCTCTGCGCCGAAACCGTGCCGGTATAGGTCAGGATGGCGGCATCCAGAGTCACAAAGCTGATGCTCTCCAGGGTGAAGTCGCTGTTGTCTGCGCCGACGGAGGCTCCGTTGTCCAGGGAGGAGACGACGACCCGGTCAAAGCCCTGCGCGATGAAATCCGCGGCCTGCAGCTCGGTGGAGGCCTGTCCGTCCAGGCTGTCCGCGCGCAGCTCGGCGGAGTACACGAGCACCCCGTCCCGGTAATAGCTCACCAGCGCCCGCTCGTCGCTGCTGTCGATGCCCGTCCCGCCGGCCTTGTAGAGATTGAGGAAGTCCAGGCGGACGCCGCAGGCCAGGCCGTCCAGGTCGAAGACCAGGGCCTCGGAGCGGGAGAGCACGCTGCCGTCCTGCTGGTACTCCTTCCAGAAGGCGACCTCCACATTGTTCCGCTCGGCGCCGTCCTCGTAGTACGAGACCGAGAGGCCGTCGGAAGCCGTCCCCGCCCGGTAGTTGAGGTAGGCTGTGTCCGTGTCGGCAAAAGTGTATGCGGCGCTGCCCCAGGCGTCCGTCTCTCCCGTATGGACAAGCACGGCCGCGGAGACGGCGAGCCCCAGGGATGTCCCGCTTTCGGTGAAGCTGTACGAGCGCACGCGCTGCATGCAGGCCAGGTCTTCGCCCATGTCCGTGAGATCGAACGGCTCCCCGGGCACGGAAGCCCCCTGCGCGCTCTCCGAGGCCCGCGCGCCTGTCGCTGTCAGGGTCGGGACATCGTCCGCAACGGTCAGCTCCACGGTCAGGGTGGTGGCATTGCCGTTGGCATCGGTCGCCTGGAAGCTGACCGGAATGACGGCGCTGCCTGTCCCTTCCGCGTGCGCAAAGGCCGCGGTCTGGAAGAAGCTCAGCATGCCGGCACCGGCATCCAGCTCGAAATAGCCGAAGGAGAGGGAGCTGTTCGCGGCAGCGACAGCCTCTTCGCTCAGGGTCACGCCGGCAGGCAGGGCCAGCAGGGCCTCGCCGCCGACCTGCGCGTCGCGGCTGACGCAGGCAATGGGGGCAAAGGTCTGCGTGGAGTCCGCCACGCTGATGGACAGGGTGGCTTCGGCGGCATCCCCGTCCGCGTCCACCAGGCTCAGGGTGAAGACGTCAGTGCCCTGGCTGTTGGGACTGGCCCGGTAGGTCCAGGTGCCGTCCGCCGCCAGCACCAGCGTGCCGAAGAGGCCGGCTGCGGTCAGGCTGCCGGTTTCGCCGTCCAGATCGAGCTCCGCTTCCTCTCCCCCGACGGCGGCAACGGTGACAATGGCGCTCTCGGGCATGTCGGTGCCGAAGTCGTACGTCCAGCTGCCCGAGGCGGAGGTGCCCGAGTCAACCGAGTCTTCCGGCGCGCCGGCAAGACTTATGGCCGGCTGCCCGTCGCGTATGGTCACCTCGGCCCTGAGCACGGTGCTGTTGCCGTTGGCGTCGGTCACCGGAAAGACGACCTCGGGATAGGTGTGGCTTTCCTCGTCCCCGAAGGTCCAGGCGGCGGTCTGGGTGAAGACCAGCTCGCCGCTCTCCTCGTCCAGGCTGAAGCGGCCGTAGTCTATGGAATCGTTGACTTCGGCTATGGCCTCCCCGGTCAGGGTGACGCCGTCGGGGACGGCAATGGCGGTGACAGTCCGGCCTGCGGCTCCGCTGCCGGATCCGGTCAGACCGCCGGACTGCCCTCCGGACGCGCCGCCGGCAGATCCGCCGGACGGATCGGACGGGTCGGGGGAATCCGTGTCTGCCGCCCCGTATTCCAGCACCGCAAAGGTCTGCGTCGAATCGTAGACCGAAAGGGTCAGGTCCGCGCTCGCGGCGTCATTGTCCGCGTCGCGTATGGTGAGCGTGAAGGCGTCGGACCCCGCGCTGTTGGGGCTGGCCTGATAGGCCCAGGTGCCGTCGGCGGAGACGGTGAGCGTGCCGCTCGTCCCGGCAAGGGTCAGGGAGGAGCCCGCGGTCAGGGAGAGCTCGCCTGTGCCGGCGGCGCCGGAGACTGTGACGCTGCGCGCCAAAGGGGTGTCGCTGCCGAAGGACCAGGCCCAGGAGCCTGTCCGCAGCGTGCCGGAGGCTATGGCCGCGTCCGGCCCCAGGGCCGAAATCTGCGGCAGGCCATTCGCCGCGGCATCATTTGTGTCCAGGGTCCGCCAGGCATCTGGCAGCCTGTCCGCGCGCAGGGCGGCATGGGACCAGCGCCCCTCGAAGGCGACGCCGCCAAGGGCGTCCTGGCCGCCCAGCACGTCGGCCTCGGGGCCTGGCATGTAGCAGCCGCTGGTCAGCACGACCTTCTGCGGCGGATCCGCCAGCAGGTCCGGATTGCCCAGCTGCGCGAGCCAGTCCGCTCCGGACACGGTCTGGCCGTCATGGGTCACGAAGGAGGGAAGATCCTCCGGGGAAGCCACCTGATAGAAGCCCTGCAGCCTGAGACGTGCGCCATCTTCAAAGATGAAGACCAGGTCGTCGCCCTCGCGGGAGACAGTGACGGCATCGGCGGGGAAATCAAGGGCAAAGCTTGAGTCGGGAGCGCAGACAACGCTCTCCGTGTTTGCGGATGCAGGTCTTGCAAGAAGAATTTCAGCCATGGCAGGCTCCTGAACAGAAATCTGGAAAATGAAAAATTTCGCTGACGCTTCTGCCGCATCAGCTCCTGCCTGTCCAAACGCAGATTTGACGCAGAAATGACATATCTGTCTGCAAATCGTCATGCAGACTCCGGCAGGACGTAACAACTCCTCCTGAGAACACTGATCGATAGAATAAAATGTACGCTAAATACACTTTATTCTGCATTAAATATAGCACATACAGCACTTTTAATGCAATGAATTTTTTCATTTGCATTACAATGGCAATCGAATGACTCCCCCTGCCCCGCCGGCTTCGCCGCGCCGGGTGAAGCAGGCGTATCCTCCCTCCGGGACAGTGCACGGACAGGCAGGCCGCCGGGGGCGGAAAAAGGAATGTCCTGCGGGCAGTTGCGCGACTCTTTCTGTCCAAGGCGCCGACAGGGCGTTTTTTGCGCGTTGAATCGCGTTTTTGCGGACAGACTGTCCTGTCCTTTGCGGCATCTTGATGATGACGCACTGCTGCCGGCGGGAGGATGCGCGGCCCTTGTCTTGCTGTTCCGTCATTCTGCGCCTGGCGGCGCATGTCTTGCGCCCGGCCGACAGCGCGAAGCCTGTCATTCATGGCGCAAGTGACGGCGTATGCGCGCTCTTCGTGCCGGACTGCGGGACGCGGGACGCAAGACTCTCTTTCGCCTTCGCCGCCGGCGGGCCAATCCGCCGCTTTTGCCGCTTTTGCCCGCGGCCTCTTTCCTCCGCCCGGCGCGAAGGCGGCCCGCAGTCATTAGGCCGGCTGACCGGCTGTGACGGACCTGTGTCGCGGACAGGCGCCCGAAGGGGCTTTCCGCCGCCTTCCGGCGTGAAAAAATCCCCTTTTTTTGTCCGCGCGGGGGAATATTTGCGGCATTTTTTCACGCTGCCGAGGGTATTTTTCGGGACGATATTTCGGACCGTTTTTTCGGCTTTTCGGGCGCGCGGACAGGGAGAGCCCGCCCCTCCCTGCTGTGTCGCGGAAGAGGAACGGGCAGTTTTTGCGCGCGGCCCTTTCGGCCTTGCGGCCGCGAGCCTGCCAGGGCCCTGCCTTCAGCGGGGCCCCGGCGGGCGGCAGAGACAGAAGGCCTGTGCGCCGTCTAGCGGCCCAGGAAGACCTGCTTTGCCCCCATGCCCACGGAATACGTCCAGCCGGCGTCCATGCCGCCGCTCACCAGCCCCCCGACAACGGGGATGGCCTTGCCCAGATTGAGCACGCCGGTGGAGCCGAACTTGGTGATAAGGCGCATGCCCACGGCCCGGTTGATGTCGCGGATGACCTGGCCGGAGAGCCCCTTGATGGTGTTGAAGAGCAGCGTGCGGCCGAGCTGCACGCCGGCCTCCCTGAGCAGGGCGTGCACGCTGTCGCCGGCAAGGCAGGCCAGGCAGATGACGCGCGCCTTGTCGCTGCGGTCCGGATTGTAGCCGCACATGTACGCCGTGGCGCCCACCATGCGCATCTGATGGTAGAAGAGGTTGAACATGCCGGCCGGTATGGCCACGGGCAGGGTCGGCAGGCCGCCCAGGCCGGTGACCAGGCCGCCCAGGCCGGCCTTGCCCGTCTGCCAGCGCACCAGGCTGTCGATGGCCTCCTCCACGGTCTCGTTCTCCTCCAGGTACTGATCGGCGAGCTCCTTGCAGCTGCCCATGCCGGGCAGGCCGCTCAAGGCCTTGTCGAAGGCGGCCGCGGCCGCGCTCATGATGGTGCTTTCGTTGAGTTCTCTGACGGCGACTTCGCCCATGACGCTTTCTCCTGTTTTTTTGTCTGCGGCGGCTGCGGACCGCGTATGGAGACGCATATGGAACAGCGTCTCATGTCTGCGGATGCGCTGCCGCATGATGCCGCTGTCTGCGGATTTCACAACGGCAGATAGCCGCACAAATGGTCGTGCAAATGGAATGTCTCTGCAAATAGTGTTTGTCTGCGAGTTTCGGACACTGTTGTTTGTCTGACTGTCTGCTGCGTGTCCGAAACTGTCCGCCAGACTGCAGCGGGGAAAGCCGCAGTCATGACGCAGAAAGAGATAGTGTCTGTCCGGTCGGCTGTCAATGGAAGAGCGATCTTTTTTTTGAGGGGCCGCAAACAGGACACGAAAAAGCCCGCCGGACAATTTCCGCATTCTCCGCACTCATCCTCATTCTCCC
>JAUNSE010000136.1 GCA_030539415.1 Desulfovibrionaceae bacterium | reverse complement strand
CGGACTGATACGGCACATTCATGTCGCCGCCGCCAGTGAAGACCAGATAGAGCCGGTCAAGCAGTTCGGACGCGCGGACACCCTCCATGCTGATTCTGGGCGCAAGGCGCTGCGAGACGCATTTCTGAAGCCGGGCGGAAAAGACGGCCAGCACGGAGGCCAGCTTCTGACTGCTGGCAAACTGCACTTCCTTGATTTTGCGCCAGACATCCGCGCTGCCGGCGTACGCTGCCTGGCAGTCGCTGTCAATCTGGCCCGAGCCCAGCGCAAAGAAACCGCCTGTCAGCATCTCGAGCCTGTCCTCCTGCCCGGCGTCCCTGCTGTAGGCCAGGCAGCAGTGCTCCACACCGCCCGCGCCGGCATCGGAGACATAATAGACATTCTGCGGACTTTTTCTGCGCAGGGCCTGCATGCAGGCGGCCGCCTCCGGATAGAGGTTGCATGTGTCGGAAGGGGAGAGCGGAGCTGCCAGCAAATCCTCCATGTCCTTCAGGGATGCCCGGACTGACAGCGGCACGGGCCGGCAGGCCAGATCCCAGGCCCGTTCCAGAAGATCGGCGAACACCTTCCGCGTGCGCTCGTCGGCCAGATAGGCGGCGGGAAGCCCCATGTTCACGTACATCTCGTCGCGCTCGTGCCGTCCGTAGTCCCCGAAGCGGGCAATGATGGCGCTGCGCGCGCAGCGCAGGGCCCTGGAGAGGTGAAAGAGGCAGCAGGCCCGGACGAACGAGCTCTGCCGCGCGCTGCCCGGAGCGAGTCCTGCCGCGGCGCTGAACGCCGCAAGGGCGGGAGACGAGAACTTTTCCTTGGCAAGGGCGGAGACGGCCATCTTGATGCAGGACAGTCCGTGTTCGGGATACGGCATGATTCCGCTGTTCAGGTTGAATGAGCCGTTCTCCCAGACAACCGTGCTCGAGAGAAGGAATTCCTTCCTGCCGTCGAGATTGTAGGTGAAGACAAAGGCCCTGTCCTGGGAGAGGTCCCGGCAGACGCATTTGGAATACAGATTGCCGAAATCAAAGCCTATCTGGAAGACGTACGGTATTGTTCTGCTCATGGTTTCCGCCTGATGACGAGCCTGCGGCATGGATGTGGCAGCGGCGCCTGCCGTCATGCCCTGAACTTGTTTCGGAAAATGCCCCGGGCTATGCTGCCGGATTCGGGATCAACGATGGATTTCTTTTTCAGAGAGGCCAGATGCTTATTCATGTCGTCCTCTGCCCTGCTGATTCGTCCCCTGAAGAGCGGGAGCGTCTTCTCCTGCTTCTGGGCCTCGAGTTCGTTCTGCTCGAGCCTGCAGCACGCGATCCTTGTCTTCAGGCTTTCCAGGCTTTCCGTGAAGACCCTGATGCGGGGCAGGTACAGGTTCCTGATGCGCTGCTCGCGGATGGTGAACATGGTCTCGTTTTCGGCCTGATACTGGTCGACCTCGTCGTAGAAATAGTCGTCAAGCTCGGCATCCAGCTGCTTCATGTGCTCGCGGATGACGGGATAGGGAATGTCGTGGTGGTAGACCCAGTCGCTGCTGCCTGCCAGAACCTCCTTGAAGATCTTCTCCGAGGTGTGGAACGGCAGGGTCTCGCCGGTGTCGATGTTCCGTATGCCGTAGGCGAGTTTCCTGTACGGGACTATGCCCCTGATCTGAAACAGCATGATGCTGAAGATATACGATCCTTCCGCAAGGTCCTGCACCGACGCGGACAGGGCCGAGGTCCGGCTCAGGCTGCTGCCGTGATCCCTGTAGCAGGAGGTTATCCAGCGGATGAGCGGGGACTGGTGATTGATGTAGACAACGCTCTTCCTGTGTTTGTAGGAGAGGCGCTTCATCACGCTGTTGTCGAATGTGACGTGCAGGGGGTGATGGAGCAGGCTGCGGGCGATGACCGTATTGTCGCCGGCAATGAAGTCCTCGAGGTCGCTGCGGGCTTCGGGCGTCAGGCGCAGGCTCAGGCAGCCGTCGGCCGGCATGCCCGGCTGTATCAGGGTGTCGGTGTAATGGCAGTCGAAGAAGCTCTTCACGTAGTTCTCCAGCTCCTGCGGGAGGATGTAGCCGCCTCTGCCGTGCGCCTCCTCGATCTTGCGCTGAATGTAGTCCGAGAAGCCGACCAGGTCGAGATTGCGCTCCTCGAGCTCGCGCATGTTCGCCATCCTGTTGTACAGGGCCTGCGTGGTCTGGGCGATGCGCTGCTCCTCCTGCTCCCTGGTCATGCGGCTGGAGAAGATGTCGCAGGTCAGCTGGCGCACCTGATCGCCCAGCATGTCCTCGATGTCGCCCAGGGTGCTCGCGAAGATGTCCAGTTTTTCGTGCAGGCGCTCGTAGACCCGCTGCTCGATGGTGTCGTCGATGTTGAAGTTGAAGATGTCCAGTTTGGGCGACGTCTGCCCGACACGGTCGATGCGGCCTATGCGCTGCTCGATGCGCATGGGGTTCCAGGGCATGTCGTAGTTGATCAGAACATGGGCGCACTGCAGGTCGATGCCCTCGCTGCCCACCTCCGACGAGAGCATGATCTGACTCTTCCCGCTGGTGAAGCGTTCAATCTCCTGCCAGCGTCTGTCCATTGCGTCACCGCCGCAGATCATGCTGACGGTCATCCCTCTCTGCGTCAGGCGCTTTTTCAGATACTCGAGCGTGGCCCGGTAATAGGCGAAAATGACTATGCCCTCGCCCTGATACTGGCCGATGATGCCGAGCAGCCTGGCGAACTTGCTGTCGCAGGCGGCGAGTTTCTCGGGGCTCGGGATGCTGCGGAGCGCAGGCGCCGGTGAGTCCGGAGCCGAGCCTCCTTCCTCTTCCACATCGCCGAAGAGTTCCAGCAGTGTTTCCCGCTGCTGGCTCGTGCCGCCCCCGCCGCCGAGCAGGGCGGTCGCGTAGGCCGGCAGGCAGCTCGCGGCCATCAGCTGGCGGGTGATGACGCCGAGCTTGTGGAAGCTTGAGAGGCCGCGCTCGCACATGGCGTGGATGTTCCGCTCGATGCTGTCATAAAAGGCGCGCTCCAGAGGCGTGTAGGTCACGGTGCAGACGTGCGGCACGCGCAGGGGGCGGTTTTCCTCTACCTGCCTTCTCTGCGTCCTGCTGATGTAGGCTCCCAGCAGATTGAGCTTCTCGACCAGATTCTGCGCCCGGGAGACAAGCTCCGGAGACGCCGGCTTCTGCCCCGCCATCTCGCCGACGGTTTTTTTGAGCTGCCGGAACAGCGGAGAATTTCTGACATAGTCGTTGTTCTCCATGTCGGCCAGCTGCGTCTTCAGCTCCTCGAAGCGGACCGGAGTCGAGGAGAGATACTTGCCGGCAAGCACTGTGGAGCGGTTGGTCGCGACCAGCTGCGCGAAGGTGGACCGCGAGCCGAAGAAGTCGGCGTCAATCAGGGACAGCAGGGAGTGGAGGTCGTCCTCGTGATTGTTGACCGGCGTGGCCGAGACGCAGAGCACGCCGCGGGCGGCGCCGCACAGCGCCTCGCCGAGCAGGTGCGCCGCGGTGCCCGCGTTGCGCATGTAGTGGGCCTCGTCGAAGATGACAAGGTCAAAGGGCGTCACATCGGGATTGTCCCAGTATCTGAGCTTCTGCAGCAGTCTGGCTTTGGGCGCAAGATACGCCTCTTCCGCGGGGTTGGGAGGCCGGCGCAGATATTCCCTGTCCCTGCTGCCCGGGCGCAGGGAGGAGTAGCTGCAGACAAGGGCGAAGCGCTCGGCATCGCCGTTGCGCGTGAAGTCCTGCACCTTCTTCTCGAGAACGGAGAAGTCGGCGCTTTGCGCATCGACCATGAACTTTTCGCCGAGCTCGCTCACCCATTTTTCGACCAGCGTCGGCGGACAGACCACAAGCAGGCGTTTGGCCTTCTGGCGGGCCTGCATCTCCAGCCAGATGAGGCCGGACTCGATGGTCTTGCCAAGGCCGACCTCGTCGGCGAGCAGCATCCGCTGCGTGGGCGAGCTGATGAACTTGAGAACCGGCTTGAACTGATGGGGGTAGAAGTCTATCTGGGCCGCCTCCATCGAGTAGATGACGTCGTTGAGCGTGCCCTTGAGCTTTTCAAAGATGAGCAGCCTGCGCAGATCGGCAATTCTGCCGAAGCAGTCTCTGGCCATCTGCGCCATCGGGTCCCGGGAATCCGCCTCTACCGGGACGAACTGATCATACAGCCTTTTTCCCTCCGAGCCGTCGGGCATTCTGACCATGATGAAGATATTTTTTCCGCGTTGCAGCCATTCCCCCGTGTATTCGACATACTCGGCGGGATTGTTCCTGTTCTGCAGTTTCTGTCCTGGCTGTATGGTCAGATTGGCGGGCATGGGGACTCCGGAGGGGAAGGCTGAAGACCGTCAGGGAAAGGCCGGCGGCCGAGCCGGGGTGATTGATGAACGGATGCGCGGATGCCGGCGGCTACGGCAGACCGCAGGTCCGGCAGAGATCCGGCAGGGCAAGGTCCTCCGCCGAAGCCGGCGGCCGGCGCGGAACGGCATCGGCGTCCAGCCCGGAGATATCGGTGTCGTAGACTGCCCCGGTTCCCGAGCCAGTCCGTCCGGCCTGAGAGGCGGCGGCTTCTGCCGGCCTGGCCTTCCTGGCGGTCTGCTGGAGGCTGAACGCGAGCAGCTCCGCAAGCGTCCTGTCCGGCGTGCCGCATGGCGGCCTTTTGGGGGCGGCTCTGACCTCCAGTCCGGCAGTGTCGACATCGTAGACGGCCCCGCCCGCCTTGTCCTTCCGCGGCCCGGTCCTTTTTTCCGAGGACGGAGGACAGAAGGCGAGCAGCTCTGCAAGCGTCCTGTCCAGTGCGCCGCGGGGCGGCCTTTTGGGCGCCGTCCTGTCATCCAGCCCGAAGAGGCTCACATCATAGCCGGTCATGCGCTTCTCCCGTCATTGAACCCGCCCGGGCGGCATCGGCCGCAGGCCTCCCTTTGTCAGGCAGACGGCCGGACAGCGTGCCGGAGATGCCGAAGACAGACACTGTCTGCATATCTTCGGCTGATGGCATGCTTTTTTCTGGTCCGGTCATGTTCATTGAATGAGGCACCGTGCGTCCTGGGCGTGACTGAATGCGGACAGACGGTTTTGAGCGCATTGCCGCTGTCTTTGTGCGGGGCAGACGCCGGGAACCTGATGCGGATGCCGGCAGGGCCGCGCGGTTTGCGCAGCAGGTCGGACGGAACTGCCCGAAACTGTTCCTGCACAGCATACTAGCGGAAACAGGGCAAAAGACAACAGGCCCGATATGACGAATAATGACGTATATGCGGACCAATTCGGGAGGCCATATTCAGGAAAATGAAAAGGCGTTGAAACTGAATGACGCCGCCGGTCCACTCATTAGTCTGCCGAGTGCGGAGCATTCTCCGGACAACAGCGCGCGAAAAGCCGGGTTTTCTCAATTGTATCAGACTTGATTTCGTCCTGCAGTCCACTCGGTCTGGCAGGATTGCGGGCAGGGCATCATTCCCGCGCTTTTGAGGACGGGCCAGCGGGCAGGGCATGCATGCCGCTGTTTTCCTGCAGGAACAAAGAGACGGCAGCCGATGCTCATTCGGTTGCCGTCTCAGAAATCCAATGTCAGGCCTGCGCTTCGCTTCAGTCTCTGCGAAGCGCTTCCCGCTCCCCTGGCGCGAGCGTTCTCTTCACCACCGCCGGAATGCCGGCGGCCAGGGAGTCCGCGGGGATGTCATGCGTCACCACGGAGCCGGCCGCGATGATGCAGCGGTCGCCGATGGTCACGCCGGGGCAGACAATGACGCCCGCCCCGAACCAGCAGTCCTCTCCTATGGTGACGGGCCGCGCTGTCTCCACGGTCTTGCGGCGCAGGAGGTAGCTCGCCGGATGCTGCGGCGTGTAGATCTGGCATCTGGGCCCGAAGCGGCACCAGTCGC
>JAUNSE010000135.1 GCA_030539415.1 Desulfovibrionaceae bacterium | reverse complement strand
GGACGCGTCGTCCGGCCCGTCAGTCCGCCTGCCTGCGTCCGCCGAAGGCCGCGGCCAGGGGGCCGGGCTCGGTCACGATGAAGCCGTCCGCGCCCGAGATGGCCAGGCGCAGAATCTCCTTCGGCGCGCAGTCGCCGATGACCATGGTGCGCGTGTCCGTCTCGCGCAGGCCGCAGAGGCGGCAGTCCGTGGCGAGCTGCTTCGGAAGCAGACAGAGGTCCGCGCCGTGACCGCGCACAAGGCCGGCCGCGTCGCAGGAGTGGCCGGGGCCGACGACAAGGCCAAGCGCCCACGGGGCCGGCCGAACGTCATGGCAGGCGGCAAGGAGGGCGCTGTCTCCCGAGGCGAGCAGCAGGGGCGGAAGGCCCGCAGCGGCCGCAAGGTCCGCGGTGAGGGCGCGGAGCGTCCCGCGCAGGTTCCGCTCCCCTGCCGTCACATGGTCCGGCACGAGCAGGGCCAGCGGCAGGCTCAGGCGCGCGGCCAGGGCGAACAGACTGCCGAGAGGGGCCGCCCGTCTGCCCAGTCCGGCTCCGATGTCCGCCATGTCCAGACCGCGCAGGGCCGGCGCCTGTCCCGCGAGAAGGGCGGCGCAGGCGTTTTCCATGGCGCAGCAGAGATGCCCGTCGGCGGAGAGGGCGATCTGGCAGGCGAAGAAGTCGGCGCCGTCCGCTTCGGCGTCGAGGCAGGCCGCGAGCGCGTCCGCCGGTCCCTGCGGGCGGCCCGTGCAGGCGCCGAAGAGAATGCGGGGCTGCTTCGCGCGGAAGAAGGTGCTGTGCGTCTGACTGCTCATGCCGGCTGTCCGAAGAATGTGCGGGGGAGGGCGCGCGTCATGAGAGCTTCACCATGTGCTCGCGCAGGAAGCGTATCCTGTCGCGCAGCTCGGCGGCTTCCTCGAATTCCAGATTGCGGGCGTGCTCGCGCATGCTCTTCTCGAGCTTCGCGACAAGCTGGGCGATTTCCTCCACATTGGAGGGCAGGGCGCCCTTTTCGGCGGAAGCTCCCCCCTTGCCCTTTCCCTTCCTGCCGCGTCCCCTGCCCTGGGACTCGGACTCCGCGTAGATGGCGTCCAGGGGCGAGTCCAGAGTCTTGGTGGTCGAGCGCGGGGTGATGTGGTGCTCCGTGTTGTAGGCCTGCTGCTTCGCGCGGCGCCTGGCCGTCTCGTCCATGGCCTGGCGCATGGAGTCGGTGACGCTGTCCGCGTAGAGGATGACCGTGCCCTCGGTGTTGCGGGCGGCGCGGCCGAAGGTCTGGATGAGGGAGCCCGTGGAGCGCAAAAAGCCCTCCTTGTCGGCGTCGAGCACGCAGATGAGCGAGACCTCGGGAATGTCCAGGCCCTCGCGCAGCAGGTTGATGCCGATGAGCACGTCGAACTCCCCGAGCCGCAGGGCGCGGATGATCTGCATGCGCTCCAGGGTGTCGATGTCCGAGTGCAGGTAGCGGGCGCGCACGTCCATGTTCAGGCAGAAGTCGGTCAGGTCCTCGGCCATGCGCTTGGTCAGCGTGGTCACGAGCACGCGCTGGCCCTTTGCCACGCGCCTGCGGCACTCGCCGAGCAGGTCCTCCATCTGTCCCTTCACCGGGCGCACGATGACCTCCGGGTCCAGCAGGCCGGTGGGGCGGATGATCTGCTCGGCCACCAGACCCTGGGCGTGGTCGAGCTCGTACTTTCCGGGCGTGGCCGAGACATAGATCACCTGGCCGCGGCGGGCCGTGAACTCGTCGAAGCGCAGGGGGCGGTTGTCCAGGGCCGAGGGCAGGCGGAAGCCGTAGTCCACCAGGGTCTGCTTGCGGGAGCGGTCGCCCTTGTACATGCCGCCTATCTGCGGCACGGTGATGTGGGATTCGTCGATGAAGAGCAGATAGTCCTTTGGAAAGTAGTCGAGCAGGCAGGCCGGAGGCTCTCCCTCCTTTCTGCCGTCCATGTGGCGCGTGTAGTTTTCGATGCCGTTGCAGTAGCCGAGCTCCTCCAGCATCTCCAGATCCAGCTGGGTGCGCTGCTCGAGGCGCTGCTCCTCGACCAGCTTGTTCTGGGCGTGCAGCTCCTGCAGGCGCTCCCTCAGCTCGTCGCGGATGTCCGAGCAGGCGCGCTGCAGATTGTCCTGATCCGAGACATAGTGGCTGGCCGGGAAGAGCACGGTCTTCTGCACGGGCCCGAGGTCGTCTCCGGTCAGGGGATCGATGAGGCGCATGGAGTCGATGTCGTCGCCGAAGTACTCGATGCGCAGGGCCTGCTCGTGCCGGTAGGGCGGAATGATTTCGATGGCGTCGCCGCGCACCCGGAAGGTGCCGCGGTGAAAGTCGTAGTCGTTGCGCTGGTACTGCACCTCGACCAGGCGGTCCATGAGCCTGTCCATGGGCAGATGCTGGCCGCACTCCACCGGTATGACCAGGCTCGCGTAGTATTCCGGCGAGCCCAGGCCGTATATGCAGGAGACCGAGGCCACGATGACCACATCCCGGCGCGTCAGCAGGGCGTGCGTGGCCGAGTGGCGCAGCTTGTCGATATTGTCGTTGATGGCCGAGTCCTTGGCGATGTAGGTGTCCGAGGCCGGCACGTAGGCCTCGGGCTGGTAGTAGTCGTAGTAGGAGACGAAGTACTCGACCGCGTTTTCCGGGAAGAGGGCGCTGAACTCCGTGTAGAGCTGGGCGGCCAGGGTCTTGTTGGGCGCGATGACCAGGGCCGGCCGGTTGCAGCGGGCTATGACGTTGGCCATGGTGAAGGTCTTGCCCGAGCCGGTGACGCCGAGCAGCACCTGCTCCTGTATGCCCTGCTCCACGCCGGTCACGAGGTCGGCTATGGCTTGCGGCTGATCGCCGGTGGGCGTGTGCGGGCTTGTCAGTTTGAACATGGGGCGGGCTCCTTCATCAGGTAAATTCGAGAATGCCGGCAGGGCGGCTGCGGCGGGGAGGGCAGCGCCGAAACGCTCCGGCTGAAAACCCCGCGCAGGCAATCAAAGCAGAAAAGCGGGCGGAAATGAAGGGTCGCGCGCCGGAGAACGCCCCGCGGGAGGAGGGGCAGCGGGCTGTCCGGGCCCTTGCGGGCCGCTCAGAAGAGGTCGGTGAAGAATTCGCCCTCCATGGCGAAGACCTCGTCCATGGGGACGGTCACACCGTCCTCGAGGCGGATGACGCGCGCGTTCTCGTCCACCTTCTCTACCGCCAGGGTGCGGGTCACGTAGGCGCCGCCCTCCTTGACCCGGTCCGGCTCGAACCAGGTGAGACGGATGACGGGCCGGTCCTCCGGACTGGCCAGCAGATGCTCCGTGAGCCGGCGGTGGCGCTCGTTCAGCACCTCCAGCTCCTCCTCGCTCGGATCCCGCCGCTCCTCGGTCACCCGGGCCGTCTCGCGCACGGCCTCCTCGTGGCCGGCAAGGGCGGCGAAGGGCGCGAACTGGGCGGCCCTGGTCGTCATGGGCATGCGCTTGTGGCGGTGCGGCTCGAGATGGGGCAGACCGACAATGTCCTCGTAGGGAAAGCTCATGCCTTGTGCCCTCCTATCTGCTCGTTGCGGCTCCTGCCGGTGGCCCCCTCCTCGAAGCTGGTGCCCTTCAGGATGGCGTTCTTGCCGAATCTGCGGCGTATGTCCAGCACGGCCTCGAGGCGGCGGCGCTCCTTTTCGAGGCGCTCCTTCTCGGCCGCGGCCTTTCTTTTTTCGGCCTCGTAGTCCGTGAGCAGGCTCATGGGCCGCATCACGGGCTTCTCCTTCAGGCCGTCCTCGGGGATGACGCGGCAGGCGGCGATGGTGACTCGGCGCACGGTCAGGGTCCTGTCCGTGATGCGGTCATAGAGATCCAGCACCGCGCGCACGATTGTGTCCGCGGAGCTGGTGTGCCCTGCCAGGCCTGCCGTGCCGTGGGCGTGGACGGGCTTGGCGCGGCCGTAGTGGTCGATGCGGACAGGCCCCTTGTAGTGCCGGTCCGCGCCGGGCTTCAGATTTTCGACATCGTACCCCACGGTCAGGACCATCTGATCCGTGACAAGGCGCTTTTCCAGCAGATCCAGGGCCAGCTCCTCCGTCATCTCGCGCACGATGACGCGGGCCTTCTCGAAGGAGTAGGGCTCCATCAGCACCTGGCCCGAGCTCAGGCTGCGGGATTCCGGCCTGTAGGCGCGGATGTCCTCCATGGTGCAGGGCTCCCAGCCCCAGGCGTGGTCGATGAGCAGCTCCGCGTTCACGCCGAAGAGCTCGAACAGCCTGTCCTCGCCGTGCAGCGAGTAGCGGGCCACATCGCCCATCGTCCGCATGCCGTTTTCGAAAAGCCTGCGGGCCATGCCCGGCCCCACGCGCCAGAAGTCGGTCAGGGGCCTGTGCGTCCAGAGCCTGCGCCGGTAGCCTTCCTCGTCGAGCTCGGCCACGCGGGCGCCGTGCGCGTCCGGCTCGGCGTGCTTGGCCACGATGTCCATGGCCACCTTGGCCAGATAGAGATTGGTGCCTATGCCGGCCGTGGCCGTGATGCCCGTCTCCTCCACCACCTCCCGCATGACGGACGAGGCGAGCTCCCGGGCCGTGACGCCCAGGCGGTCCAGGTAGGCCGTGGCCTCCAGAAAGACCTCGTCTATGGAGTAGACAAGGATGTCCTCGGGCGCGAAGTGGCGCAGATAGATGCTGTAGATGCGCGTGCTGTACTCGAGGTACAGAGCCATTCTGGGCACGGCCGTCATGAAGCCGACCTCGTAGTCCGGATGGGCGCGCAGAACGTCGCTGTAGCAGGAGCCGCTCTGAAAGTGCCGGCCCGGCGCGCGGCTCTGTCGGGCCGCGTTGATCTCGCGGACCCTGGCGTTGACCTCGAAGAGCCTGGGCCGGCCGGGCACGCCCCAGGACTTGAGGGCGGGACTCACGGCAAGGCAGATGGTCTTGTCCGTGCGCGAGGCGTCGGCCACCACCAGATTGACGGCAAAGGGATCGAGCCCCCTCTCCACGCACTCAACCGAGGCGTAGAAGGACTTCAGATCGATGGCTATGCAGGCGCGTTCTTTCGGCATGGGGGCTCTATCGGGACGGGCGGGCCGGACCCGGTCAGAAGGGCAGGCGGGCGAGCAGGGCCTGGCCGTTTTCGGTCAGCCACCTGCGGGCGGCCATGTAGTCGGGCATGACCCTGGCCACATGCTGCCAGAAGCGGGGCGAGTGATTCATCTCGAACAGATGGCAGAGCTCGTGCACAACCACATAGCGCCGGACAGGGTCGGGAGCAAGGGCGCGCAGGGTGTTGAGCGACACATGCCCGGTCCTGGAGCAGCTGCCCCAGCGCGACTTCATGGGCCGCAGGGTCAGCTTCGTGACGCGGAGGTGCAGGTCGCGGGCCATGCCGGCCACCAGATCCTGCAGGACGGGCAGAAGCTCCCGGCCGAGGCCGTCCAGCTCCGCGGGGCTCAGACGGACGACGGAGGCGGCGGTCTCCTCGGCCATGCGCCTGTGTCTGGCTATCCACTGCTCCCTGCTGTCCACAAAGGCGCGGACACGCTCGATGGGCGTGCTCACCGGAACGCGCACCTCGACTCTGCCGTCCGGACGGACCCTGAGGCTCATGGCTCTGGTGCGCGCCCTGCTGCGGACAAGGGTGACGCCGTCGCCCAGGTCCTCGGTCTGCGGGGGGAGGCCGCAGCCGGAACCTGTCTTGCGCGGAGTCCTTCCGGCCCGGCAGGAGGCGGATCTGTCTTTGCCCTTCCCGGCCTTGAGCAGCGAGCTCACATGCACCAGCTCCTCGTGCGTGTCGGCATAGAATCGTGCGAGCTCTGCGAGCTCGTCCAGTTCATTGCGGACGCTGCCGTCAAGCAGCTCTTCGGGGAGAGTTCGGGCGGCCTTCCTCAGTTTCGCGACGCACGAGATGACGGACTTGAGCCGCTCCGCGGTATCAAGCATGGCCTTTGGCTCG
>JAUNSE010000134.1 GCA_030539415.1 Desulfovibrionaceae bacterium | reverse complement strand
AGCCTCCTTCTCGCGGCCCAGGGCCAGCAGCGCCTGGGCGTGATAGAGGTCGAGGAAGCTCGTGCGGTCCTGCTCGCTGATGGATTCGAAGACCTGCAGGGCCTCGGCCGGCCGCCCGTCCTTCTGCAGGGTGATGCCCTTCTGCAGGAGCACGTCCACCGTGCCGGGATGCCTGGCCAGGTAGGCGTCCAGCGAGGACAGGGCCTCGGCGGCGAAATTGTGGTCGGTCAGGGCCTCGGAGTAGAGAAGCAGGAGCGGCGCGTCATCGGGGAGGGCGCGGCAGGCCGTGCGCAGGAAGGGGATGGCGTTGACGGACTTGCGGTCCATGAACCACAGGGCGCATTCCAGCCAGTGCTCCACTGGCAGCGCCTGATCGCCCGTGCCGCCGGTCAGGGTTTCAGCGGCCTGCAGGGCGGTCTCCTCGTCGCCGTCGTTCAGCGCCCCGAGCAGGGTGAGATAGGCCGCGGTCGTCTCGGCGGAGCGGCTCAGCGCGGCCTCTCTGGGCAGCACCTCGACGCCGTCCAGGAAGGGGTTGGTGACGCTCTCCCGGGCGGAGGTCCCCTGCTCCTCGTGCTGCACGGTGCAGCCGCCGCAGGCGGAAAGAAGCCCCAGCTGGAAGAGGCACAGGAGCGAGGCAAGAAGCAGCGTGCTGATGGATGTCTTGTTCACGAAACACACTCCGCCGACTGGAGGCCGGCGCCGTCATGGCTGAACTGAACGGAGAGGGGACAGGCCGAAGGCCGCGCGCTGGCCGGGCGTCAGGACTGTATCCAGGCCTCGGAAAAGTCCTGGATGTCGCCGGCGAAATGCTTTCTGATTTTCTCCAGAAGGCGGATCTCCAGCTGGCGCACGCGCTCCCTGGTGATATTGTAGCGTTCGCCGATTTCACGCAGGGTCTCGGGCGAGTCGGTGTAGAGTCTGTTCTGCAGAATGTAAAGCTCTTTTTCGCTCAGCTTGGGCAGAAGGGTCTTGAGCTTCTCGCGGACCATGTCCGAGACCTCCTCCCCGGCGATGCTGTCCTCCACGCCGACCTCCAGCGCGGGCAGAAAGTCCATGCGCGTGGCCGCGTCGCTTTCGTCGCCCACCGGAACGTTCAGGGAGACGTCGCCGTTCGAGAGGCGCTGCTCCATTTCGAGCACGTCGTTCTTGCTGACGCCCAGGCGTTCGGAAAGCATGGTGGCGTCCGGATTGTAGCCCATGGCCATCAGCTTCTGGCGCTCGCGGTTCAGATTGAAGAAGAGCTTGCGCTGGACCTGGGTCGTGCCGATCTTCACCATGCGGAAATTGTCCATGATGAATTTCAGGATGTACGCCTTGATCCAGAAGGAGGAGTAGTAGGAGAACTTGATGCCCTTGTCGGGATCGAACTTGTTCAGGGCGTGAAGCAGGCCGGCATTGCCCTCCTGCACCAGATCGAGAACGTTCTGCATCCAGCGGCGCTGGAAATCCATGGCAATCTTGACCACCAGGCGCAGATGGGCCTGGACAATCTTTCTGCCGGCCTCCATGTCGCGGTAGTCGCGGAAGCGCACGGCCAGGGCGTGCTCCTCCTCGGGCTGGAGCAGCGGGTAGCGGCGGACCTGCTGCACGTAGGCCTGGAAGCTGTCCTTGACCGTGGGCAGGCGGCTGCCGGCAACGGCCGGCAGCGTCTCGTCGCCGGGGCGGTAGCTGTCGGGATAGCGCGGAGAGCCGTCCCCGCCGCTCTCCACGTCCACGATGTCACCAGGCTCCTCCTCGAACTCCTCCTTCGCGGGAGAGAGAACCTCCATGTCGAGGTCGCCCATGGCGTCCTCGCCGCTCTCGCCGACGATTTCCGTCTTGATTTCGTCGATGGAGGGCTCGTCGGACTCGTCATCGGCCTCGTCCCGGGCCGCGTACTCCGGCACGTCCTTCACGACGGACCGGCCGCCCGCGGATCTGCGGGCGCGGGTCTGCTCCGGGCGCCCCGACGCGGCGCGCCCGCGCGTCCTCGGCCCCGTCTTTCCGTCCGGTTCGGGGGGAAGCACATCCGGGGTGACACTCACGACCGCAGCGGGTTTCGTCTCGCTTTCCTTCACGTCAGCCTTGGGCGAATGGTCGGGGGCAGTCTTGGGGGAGCTGGGCATCTTAATGTTGTACTCCGAAGGGCAGCGCAGGCTGCGGCAGGATGGGCTGTGACTTGGTGCGGCCGCAACTGGCGCCGGGCCGGAAAAATTGTGAAGACAGTTTGTTGGAGAACTAGGTTCTCAAAAGCGGTTTGTCAATGCGCGCAGAGGTCTCCCGAAAAAAGAGTTTGCCGGGATGCAGGGAGGTTCCGCCCGCCGGGCCGGGAGCGCCGCGGCCCGGATGCGGAAGAGGCGGCAAAGCTCGTCCGCACTCTGGACATGGAACGGGGCACTTGGTAAAAATTGCGTTCCGTTTCGGGCGGCTGAAGCGCCCGACAGGAGTTTCCGGGCCAGCCGGATCTTGACAAGGTGCTGTTTTTGCGGAAAGAGCAGATAATCTTGATATTGAGATATCTTGATATACTAAATTCAGGAAGTCAGATTTATGTCCCAGTCCCGCTTTGCCGAACTCTTCTCCCTATCCCGTCCCCTGATTTTTGACGGCGGCATGGGCACCATGCTCCAGGCCCGCGGACTGCCGGCC
Source organism: Desulfovibrionaceae bacterium (assembly GCA_030539415.1). Lineage (GTDB taxonomy): Bacteria > Desulfobacterota > Desulfovibrionia > Desulfovibrionales > Desulfovibrionaceae > Desulfovibrio. The sequence continues at coordinate 3,246 of JAUNSE010000134.1, read as the reverse complement.
GGCATGTCTCCCGAAGCCTTCTGTCTGGAGAGGGAGGATGTGCTGCTCGAGGTCCACAGGCTGTATCTGGACGCGGGCGCCGACATCATAACCACCTGCACCTTCGGCGCCAGCCCCTTCAAGCTGGATCCCGGCCTGGATGTGTTCGAGACCTGCCGCCGGCTGGCCATGGCCGCCCGCCGGGCCGCCGACTCGGCCGGCCGGCCCGTGCTGGTGGCCGGTGACGTGGGCCCGACCGGGCATTTCGCAAGACCCCTGGGCGATCTCGAGCCCGAAGAGCTGATCGCCGGCCTCGAGGCCCAGATTCGCGGCCTTGCCGCCGGCGGCTGCGACTGCATACTGCTCGAGACGCAGTTCGACCTCGCCGAGACCAGGGCCGGGGTCGCCGCCTGCCGCAGGGCCTGCGACCTGCCGGTGCTGGCCTCCATGACCTTCGAGGACGGCGCGAGTCTCACCGGCTCCACGCCGGAAATCTTCGCCGAGACCATGCAGAATCTGGGCGTTGCCGCGCTCGGCACCAACTGCAGCGTCGGCCCCGAGGCCATGGGCGAGGTGCTGCGCCGTCTGCTTGCCGTCTCCTCCGTGCCGGTCTTCGCCGAACCCAATGCCGGCATGCCCCAGCTTGTCGACGGCAGGACGGTCTTCCCGCTGGGTCCGGAGCGCTTCGCTGAACTCACCGCCGCCTTCGCGGACATGGGCGCCCGCTGCCTCGGCGGCTGCTGCGGCACCACGCCGGATCATATCGCGGCCCTGAAGAAGGCCCTGGACGGGCACGAACCGGACGCCTCCCTGCGCGTGGAGCGCGAACACCACGAGGGCATCGTGCTGACGAGCCGTCAGGAACTGGTGCGCGTGGGGGCTGACGAGCCCTTCGTCATCATCGGCGAGCGCATCAATCCCACCGGCAAGAAGCAGCTCACCGCCGAGCTGCAGGAAGGCGTCTTCACCACGGCCATGGACTTCGCCGAAAGCCAGGTCTCCTTCGGCGCCAGGGTGCTCGATGTCAACGTGGGCGCCCACAACGTGGACCAGGTGAGCCTGCTGCCCCGCCTCGTCTCCGAACTCATCGCCAGGCACACCATTCCCCTGTCCCTGGACTCGTCCGACGACGCGGCCATTCTCGCGGCCCTGCCGTGGTGCCCGGCCTCCTTCCTGGTCAACTCCATCAACGGCCACGGCGACCGCATGCAGCGGCTGGGCGCGGCCTGCCGCGATTTCGGCATGCCCTTCATCCTGCTGCCCATGCGCGACGCCAAGCTGCCCGTGAAGGCCTCGGAGCGCATAGCCATTCTCGAGGGCCTGATCAGCGAGGCCGAAAGCCTCGGCATCTCCCGCAGGCTGATGATCGTGGACGTGCTGGCTCTGGCCATCTCCTCCAAGGGCGAGGGCGCCGTGGAATGCCTGAAGCTGCTGGACTGGTGCCGCGAAAATCATCTGGCCACGACCATCGGCCTGTCCAACCTGTCCTTCGGCCTGCCCGCCAGAGAGCTCGTCAACTCCTCCTTCCTGGTCATGGGCGCGGGCCGCGGCCTCACCTCCTGCATCGCCAACCCGGGCAGCGCCCGCATCCGCGAGGCGGTGGCTTCGGCCGACCTGCTCCTGCAGCGAGACGCCCACGCCGAGCGCTTCATCGCCGGCTACGCAGACTGGAAGAGCGGCGCGGCCCCGGCCGGCCAGGCTCCCGCTCCGGGCGCTCCCTCCGCTTCCGCCGACAGACCCGGCAAGGGACCGGCCACCACGCCCTACGAGGCCGTGCTCAAGGGCGACCGCGAGCATGTGCTGCCGCTGGTGCAGAAGGAGCTGGACAAGGGCGAGAAGGCCTTCGACATTGTCAACGGCCAGCTCATTCCGGCCATCACCGAGGTCGGCAGGCTGTACGAGAAGAAAATCTACTTCCTGCCCCAGCTCATCCGCTCCGCCGAAACCATGCAGACCGGCTTCGGGCACCTGAAGCCCCTGCTCACCCAGAGCGCGGAGGAAAAGCGCCCCACGGTGGTGCTGGCCACGGTCGAGGGCGACGTGCACGACATCGGCAAGAACATTGTTGGCCTCATGCTCTCCAACCACGGCTTCACCGTGGTGGACGCCGGCAAGGACGTGCCGGCCGCGAAGATTCTGGATCTGGCCGTGGAGCACAAGGCCAGCCTCATCGGCCTGTCCGCCCTCATGACCACCACCATGGTCCGCATGGAGGACACCATCAGAGGCATACGCGACCGCGACCTGGACATCCGCGTCATGGTCGGCGGCGCGGCCGTGACCCGCGCCTTTGCCGAGTCCATCGGCGCCGACGCATACTGCGTGGACGCGGTGGAGGCGGTGGCCGCGGCCAAGCGCCTCACGGAGCGCTAGGCCGCAAAAAACGCTTCGGGCCCCGGCCGGGACCCGCGAGGAGGAAGCAATGCTGGAACCCATCTATCCGAGAGACGCCTGGAATCTTCTGCAGGACGGCAGGGCGAGACTGGTCGACATCCGCGAGCCCGACGAGATCGCCGCCGTGCGCGCCGAACGGGCCATGCCGGCGCCGCTGTCGCTGGTGAAGCTCACCGGCGTGCCCAGGGCCACGAGCGAGATGCCGGTCATCTTCACCTGCCATTCCGGCAGGCGCGTGAAAAACAACGCGGCCATGCTGGAATCCCTGGCCGCAGGGCCGGCCTATGTGCTGGAAGGCGGCATGGAGGCCTGGATCAGAGCCTGCCTGCCTGTTGTGCGGGGCAGAAGATATTCCATGGAGCGCCAGGTGCGCATGGCCGCCGGCGGCATCATCCTGGCGGGCTTCGTCCTCTCCCTGGCCTGGAAGGGCTTTCTGATTCTGCCTCTGGGCGTGGGCTGCGGCCTTGTCTACGCGGGCCTCACCGGCTCCTGCGCCATGGCCGGCCTGCTGGCCCGCATGCCCTGGAACAGATAGGCCCCGACTCTTTTTGCGTTTCGGCGCATAATGTGGTAACAGGCGCCGCACCGTTCGCTCCGGGAACAAGGCCCCTGAGCGGTCGCGCCGTTCAGTCGGCGCGCCAGGGCGGCGGCTCCGCAAGGGGGCCGGCGAACAACAGCCGCGAAAACAGTCTGCCGGACTCCCGGAGGAGCCGGGCGGGCAGTGCATATCATTCAGGGGAAGAACATGGCCTCACGCTTTCTGCCGGCACGCCCGCTGGCGCTTCGTCTTGTGGCCCTCTTGCTGGCTCTGAGCCTCTTCTGCGGGGTCTCAGCGGCTCAGGCGCAGGGCGCGGTGGAGGACATCAATCTGAA
>JAUNSE010000133.1 GCA_030539415.1 Desulfovibrionaceae bacterium | reverse complement strand
CGATCATGGGGACAAAGAAGCGGCCCACCACCGTGCGGGCGGCCATCTCCAGCAGGTCCGTTCTGGCCTGCACCAGGGCGTCGTAGCCAAGGCCTCCCTGGTCCTCGAGCTGCATGACGATGCCCGAGGCGGAGCCCAGGCCGCGCACCTGCGGCGGCTCGGAGAAGAGGATGCGGGCCTGGGGGTTGCCGGCAAAGTGCGCCCTGGCCCTGCGCACGACGGCCCCCGTGCTCTGGTCGGCGTGCGGACGCTCGTCCCAGTGCTTCAGGTTGATGTAGCCTGTGGCCACGTTCTGGCCGCGGCTGCCGTAGGGGCCCATGCCGAGCATCATGCCCATGCTCTCGACCAGGTCCCCCTCGTCGTTCTTGAAGTAGTCCTCGATTTCCCGCACCACGGCCGTGGTGGCCTCGCTGGTGGAGCCGGGCTGCATGAAGACGTTCACATAGACCGAGCCCTGGTCCTCCACGGGCAGGAAGGAGCGGGGCATCTCCTCCAGGGCCCAGACGGCGAGGCCGGCCAGGCACACATAGACGGCCATGACCTTGCCGGTGTTGTTGATGAGGGCTCGCACGGCCCGGCCGTAGGCGCGGGTGGCCGCGTCCACGCCGCGGTTCATGGCAGCGAAGAAGCCCGAATGCGGCTGCGAGTTCTGCTTCAGCAGGCCGGCGCACATGGGCGGAGTCACCACTATGGCCACAAAGACCGAAAGGGTCATGGCCGAAACGATGGTCACAGAGAATTCGCGGTAGATGGCGCCGGGGATGCCGCCGAAGAAGGACATGGGAATGAAGACGGCGGAGAGCACCGCGGCCACGCCGATAAGGGCCCAGGTGATCTGGTCCATGGACTTGCGGATGGCCTCGGGCGCGGAGAGGCCTTCCGTGTGCATGATGCGCTCGGTGTTCTCCACGACCACGATGGCATCGTCCACCAGCAGGCCGATGGCAAGCACCAGGCCGAACATGCTCAGCGTGTTGATGGAGCCGCCGGTGGCGCCCACAACCGCCATGGTGCCCAGCAGAACGATGGGAACGGCCATGGTCGGAATGAGGGTGGCGCGCCAGTTCTGCAGGAAGAGGAACATGATCAGGGCCACCAGGATGACGGCCTCGATCAGGGTGTGCACGACGCTCTTGATGGAGGCCTGCACGAAGGGAATGGTGTCGCCGGCTATGGCGTAGGTGACGCCCTCGGGGAAGAACTGCTGCATGCGCTGCATGAATTCGTCCACATGCTGCGCCGTGGTGACGGCGTTGGCGCCTTCGGCAAGCTGTATGCCGATGGTGGCCGAGGGGTTGCCGTTGAAGCGGGAGCCGATGGCATAGCCCTGGCGGCCCATCTCCACTCTGGCCACGTCGCTGATGCGCACGGCCGAGCCGTCGGGATTGACGCGCACCACCACATTGCGGAACTGCTCCACGGTCTGCAGCTTGACCCTGGAGAGCAGGGTCACGTTGATTTCCTGACCGCTCACCGCGGGCAGGCCGCCCAGCTGGCCGACCGAAATCTGGCTGTTCTGGTTCTCCACGGCCGAGACCACGTCGGCGGGCGTCAGGCTGAAGCTGCGCAGCTTGTTGGGATCGAGCCAGATGCGCATGGCGTAGGGCGATCCGAACAGGGTGGTGTCGCCCACGCCGTCCAGGCGGCTGATGGGGTCGACCAGGGTGGAGGAGGCGAAGTCGGCTATGTCCTCCACCGGGATGACGCCGTTGGCGTCATAGATGGAGTAGAAGCGCATGAAGGAGTCCGAGACCTTGCGCACGCGTATGCCCTGGCTCTTGACCGTGTCGGGCAGGTTGGGCATGGCCAGGTCGAGACAGTTCTGCACCTGCATGAGGGCGATGTTGCCGTCCGTGCCGGGCTCGAAGGTCAGGGCCAGGCGGCAGCGGCCCTCGGAGCTGGAGTTCGAGGTGATGTAGAGCAGGCGGTCGAGGCCGGTCATGCGCTGCTCGACAATCTGGGCCACGTTGTCCTGCATGGTCTGGGCCGAGGCGCCGGAATATTCGATGACCATGGAGATGGTCGGCGGGGCCAGCTGCGGGAACTGGGCGATGGGCAGGCGCAGACAGCTCACGCCGCCGGCCAGCATGAGCAGGATGGCCAGCACCGAGGCGAAGACCGGCCGGTCGATGAAGAAGCGTGAAATGGACATGGCCTACTCCGCCTTTGCCTGGCCTTCGGGATTGAGAAGCTCGTCCAGGGTGACGGTCGCGGCGACCTTCACCGGATTGCCGGAGCGCAGGCCCTGCATGCCGGTGACAACAACCTTGTCCCCGACCTCGAGGCCTTCGGAAATGAGCCAGCAGCGGCCCACCACCTCGCCGGTGACCACCTTCCGCTCGTCCACGGTGCCGTCGGCAGTCAGGACAAAGAGATTGGCGTTGCCCTTGGGATCGCGGCGCACGGCGCGCTGGGGCACGAGCAGGGCGTTGGTCTCCACACCCTCGTTGATGATGGCGCGCACGTACATGCCGGGCAGAAGGACATTGTCGGGATTGGGGAAGACAGAGCGCAGAAGGACGGCGCCGGTGCTCTCGTCCACGGTGATGTCCGCGAACTTGAGCCTGCCTGAGAGAGCGTATTCGGTGCCGGTCTCGAGGCGCAGGCGCACCTCGGTCTGCTCGCTGTCCGGACGGATGAGCTTGCCGGCGGCATAGCGGTCGCGCAGGTTCAGCATGGCGAAGCTCGACTGGGTCATGTCCACGTAGACCGGGTCAAGCTGCTGGATGACGGCCAGAGGCTCGGCCTGATTGGCGGTGACCAGGGCGCCCTGGGTGACAGAGGACTTGCCCACGCGGCCGGTGATGGGGGCGAGCACGTCCGTGTAGCGCAGGCGGATTTCGGCGGTGCGCAGGGCGGCCTTGGCCACGTCGAGATTGGCCTTGGCCTGCAGGTACTCCACCTGGGCGTCCTCGTAGCCCTGCTGGCTCACGGCCTTGTCCCTGAGCAGGGCCACGCGGCGGTTGCGGCGCAGGGTGGCGGCCTCGAGCTGGGCCTGGGCGGAGTTCACGGCGGCCCTGGCGCTCTCCACCTCGGCGATGTAGGTGTCGGGATCGATCTTGTAGAGGGACTGGTCCTGGCGGACCATGGAGCCCTCCACAAAGAGCTGCTCCTTCAGGATGCCGCTGACCTGGGGACGGACCTCGGCCTTGCGGAAGGCGCTCACGCGGCCGGAGAGCTCGGCGGTGAGCGGAACGCTGCGGGGGGCAACCTCAAGCACGGTCACTTCCCTGGGGCCGCGCTCCCTTCTCTGCTGGCCGTCGTCGCAGCCGGCCAGCAGGCCGGAGAGAAGACAGGCGAGAAGGAGGACTTGGAGAACAAGACGCGGCCGGGAATCTGAATATCTGATGCTGTTCGACATGGGCGTACCCTGAATGAGGTGATGGTATGGAAGGAAGGAGAAAAGAGCGAGAAACAGTGCGCCGGCTGAAGCGGCGCCGCGGCACCCCCCCGCGAGGGCCTGGGGGCGAAGTATAGTCGGAACGGCGGGCATTTGCCAGAGCCGGAAACGGCCCTTCGCGGCCGGCCGGAGGCGGTTTTGGAGCGGATCCGGAAAGGGCCGGGGGACTGCCGTGCAGGCCGCCGGCATTCTGTCTGCCGCGGCCGCCGCATCCCGGAACACCGAACCTGCCGGGATTGGGAAGCAATTATGTACCACCCGGTACAGGACGCGCTGTGAAGAAAGCGTGAAGACCGCGCGTCTGGACAGGGGCTGAGGTGACGCCTTCAGGGCGCGCAAAGGGCATGTCCGAATTTTTTCTGGCTGATTGTGAAGCAATGACAGCAGGTTGCGCAAAACTGCCGCCCGGGAAAAATTTTTTGAAAAAAATTAGATGTAATCGTTGACATTACAACGGCGGCTCTCTATAGTGCGACCTGTAAGCGCTTTACTTACAACAAACGCTCAACCCCGTTCCTTCTGGAGGAAAATCATGAAAATCGCCGTTGTCTGCGCCAATGGAAATTCCGGCCGTCTCATTGTGGAAGAAGCTCTTGCCCGCGGGATCGACGTGACCGCCGCCGTGCGCGGCGAAAACCGCTCCGCCGCGCCGAAGGCCATCGTGAAGGACCTCATGGACCTCACCGCCGAGGACCTTGCCGGCTTCGACGCCGTGGTGGACGCCTTCGCGGCCTGGACCCCCGAGACCCTGGATCAGCACAGCTCCTCCCTGAAGCATCTGTGCGACATCCTCTCCGGCACGAAGACCCGCCTGCTCGTTGTGGGCGGCGCGGGCTCCCTCTACCTCGACCCCTCGCACACCGCCCGGCTCTGCGACGCCCCGAACTTCCCGGACATGTTCAAGCCTCTGGCCGCGGCCATGGGCAGGGCGCTTGACGAGCTGCGCGCGCGTGCCGACGTGCAGTGGACCTATGTGAGCCCCGCCGGCGACTTCCAGCGCGACGGCGAGAAGACCGGCGAATACATCCTGGCCGGCGAGGAACTGACCCTCAACAGCCGCGGCGAGACCGTCATCAGCTATGCCGACTACGCCGTGGCCATGGTCGATGAAATCGTCTCCGGCAGCCACATTCAGCAGCGCATTTCCGTGGTCCGCAAGTAGGATCGCCTTTTCACTCCTGAAGAGCGTGCGGCCTCTTCAGGGAAAAAAGTCCGCGCAGCGCATGCCGCGGGCAGGGAAAGGTGTGATACGCGGCCTTCCGGGCCGCCGGCAGCCCATGACCCGGAAAGACAAGTCCGCGCGGCATGTCTCTCCCGCATTCAGGCCCCTTCTTCCATATATAAACGGAAGAGGGGGCCTTTTCCACTGTCCGCCGGCCGAAGACGCGGGAAAGGCTTTGTCCCTCGCTCCGACCTTCGAAGCCGCCGGGTGCGAGGGGCAGAGAGACGGACGCCGGCGCGCGGAAGAGGAGGACCGCGCCACAGCCGGCGAGCGGAAGGAGAGGACAGCGTCTACAGCTTCTTTCTGGCCTTCAGGGCGGCAATCTCGAACTCGAGCTCCCTGGTCTTGGCCTGCAGCTCGCCGGCCAGGGCGGCCACATCCTCGAAGCGGCTCATGCCGAAGCAGGTGAACATCGTGTTCGCGAACTTCTCGCTGCGCTGCGCGGCCAGGCATTTCAGCACTTCCAGGCTGTTCACTCTGTGCCACACGAAGTTCGCCATCTCAGGCGTGCGCCTGATTTCGACAAAGCGCTGCTTCGCGGGCTTGAGGTCGATCTTCTCCTCCACCATGTCCCCGTAGAGATTGATCATCTCCAGGGTGTCCCACATGTGGTCAGTCAGGGAGCCCGCGGCCTTTTCAGAGCCGGTCCTGTAGGCGCCCAGCAGGGAGCGCTTCTCGGCGAGGAAGTACCAGGAGAGGGGCTTCTTTTCGCCCCGCTCCCTCAGCATGCGGTCCAGGGCCTCGCACTCGCGGATGCAGGCCTGCATCTGCGGGGTGGGCTCCATGGCGGCACTGATGTCTTCCCTGTGATCCACCACCATGCTGTTGTAGAAGGCGGCCGTGATGGCGTGCTGCTCGGCCAGCAGCCTGTTGAACTTGCCGTACTGATTGGTGGCCTTGTCCCAGAGTTTTTGAACTCCTTTGCAAACAAGGTCTACGGCAACGCAGAAAAGGGCAATTTCGGCCACATCGTTCCAGTCGATGTCCACATTAGGACTGAGCAGGCCGGCAGCGAAATTGTTCACAGGCTCGGTGAAGCTCAGGCCCAGCACGCCGGTCACGGCCGCGGCGGCATGGGCCTGCACGTACTTCAGCACCACCTCTTCGGCCATGATCATGCCGATATTGGCCGCGCAGTCGGAGAACTGTATGCTTCCCTGCCTGTACAGGCTGATCTGCCTGTAGGAGGATGTCGTCACAGCCAGAGCCTTGTGCATGGTCGAGGCATACTTCAGCACATTCGAGGAGCCGTCTGAGTCAGCCTTCACC
>JAUNSE010000132.1:3554-5915 GCA_030539415.1 Desulfovibrionaceae bacterium | reverse complement strand
GATAATATTTGTCATATATTTAATGTCTCCATTCCCCGTTTGGTGGAAATTTAGGATAATTCACTTTCAAAAAAACAACGTGAGATTGTTCAAATTTTAGATTTACCAATAAATAAGATGGAGCTAGTAAACCGGTAGGTTGTTACATGTATTTCCCCGCCGATTTAGGCTGCACACGCTGAAAATCCGCGCGCGAGGCCCGGGGCAGGACTTCATCCTGAAGGCCGCCTGCAGGGCCGGGGAGCCGCTTTGCGGGAGGCGTGCGCTGCGGGCGGCTTCAGATTTCCGTCTTTGCTCCGGCAACTTCAAGCAGTTCCCTGCGAATGTCGGCGGCCGAGCCTGCGAGATTCACGGTGGCGAAGCTGATTTTATGCCCCTGTATTTCCACATGTCCCCGAAAGGAGTCACCGGTGCAGGGATGCAGGAACAGGCCCCCTGCTTTGTTCACCGGGTCGTCAGGCTTTCCAGGATTTTCCTGCGAGCGCAAATATGCGTACATCTGATAGATGTACTGGCTCTTCAGTGTGCTGTCCCTGTACCAGCCGGACTTCAGAATGCTCGTGAACTTGGTGTCGATGACAAGGCGGCGGTTGCGTGCCGGGTTTTCCAGGATGATGTCCGTGACCATGCCTGGCAGGACCTCGTCCAGTTTTTCGCTCTTGTCGCCATGCTGCCAGTAGAGATGTTCTCCTCGCCGGACATGCCATCCCTGCCCGCCGAGGACCACATCGTAGAAACCGCCCACGCCCCGTTCGAAGAGCCGGCGCAGCCAGTGCTTGTTGTCCCGGTCCGGCTGCGGGAGACGATGCTTCCCGCTCTGCTCGGTCGGTATGGCGAGGTCAAAGGCCAGATGGGCGGCCGCCACCATGGGCCGATCGGCCTCGTCATGCCGTCCGAAGCGGTCAATGGTGCCGAAGGCCGCGCTGCCGCGCTCGGGACGGGGGCCTGTGACACCCATGCGCCGCATGACGGCGGCAAGCGACCGGCAGCGGGCCGCGGGGTCCGATCCTGCCAGTCCGGCCAGTGTTTCCAGGGCGGCGCGCACATAGCGGTTTCTGGGCGTGTCCACGGTCAGCTCGTCAAAGCGGCAGCTGATTTTGCCGCGGTTCAAAAGGCCGCGCCGCTCGGTGTCCAGCAGATCGATGCGCCCGCGCAGACGCGACAGGTCCTTCTCCCTGGTCCGGTAGTCGGAGCTCAGATTGCGGCGCAGGCGCCGCTCCGCGTGCCTTGTCAGCAGCTCTGCCACCAGGTCCGGCAAATCGTCGGGATTCTCTTCGGCTCCGGCATTGTTCAGGTCCTTTTCTCTGAAAAGGTCCGAGGCGTAGAGCATGAGCAGCCAGAGATTGCGGACCGGGATGCGGGCCGGTCCGTACACATGGACAGCGTTCCCGCCTGCCTGTCCGGCATGCTCCAAAGGCAGGGCGCCTGCTGCGGCGCTCACTGGATGAGCCCCTCAAGCAGCTTGTCCGCGGCGTCTTTGGCCCTGTCCGGGCTGTCGTACCAGTATTCTTCGAGCAGCGGGGTGATTTCCGTCTCCACAACACGTCTGAACCATGCCGCGGGGTCAGCAATCTTCGCGTCTGCGGGCGGCGTCACATAGCTGTGCCCCACCCGGTACTGCGGACCCAGCCCCTTGTCCTGCTCGATTGTCCTGTTGAGATCCGTCATCCTGTCCCGGATTTGCGCAATCAGGCCTTTGTCAAAGCCCCGTTCTCCGAGCCAGTCCCCCCAGGGAGTTCCGAGTTCCGGCTTGAGATCGACAAAGGCAAAGCGCCGGCGCAGGGCCAGGTCCACCATGGCCAGCGAGCGGTCGGCGATGTTCATGGTGCCGATGACATGGAGATTGTCCGGAATCCAGACCCGCTCGCCGCTTTCCTTCTTGTAGGCAAGCTCGAGCGCCTCGTCCTCGCGGCGCTTGTCCGCTTCCAGCAGGGTCAGCATCTCGCCGAAAATCAGGGCCGGATTGCCGCGGTTGATCTCTTCGATGACCAGCACGTGGTTTGCGTCAGGCTGCGCTTTCGCCCTGTCAATTGCCTCCATGAAGGGGCCGTCGACAAGAGCGAGCCTGCCGTCGCCGCACGGGCGCCAGCCGCGCACGAAGTCCTCGTAGGACATGTTCGGATGGAACTGCAGGGAGCGCACGAGACTTTTGTCCTTGTGGCCTGCCACGGCATAGCCCAGCCGCTTGGCCAGCCAGGTCTTGCCCGTGCCCGGAGGGCCCTGAAGAATCAGATTCTTTTTGCGCTGGAGGCTTTCCAGCATGGCTTCGAGCCTGTCCTGGGAGATGAAGCAGCCGTCCTTCAGGATGTTCTCGACTGTATAGGGAACCGGAGTAGGTCGGGGTTCCGGCCGAGGGGCCGG
>JAUNSE010000132.1:0-3544 GCA_030539415.1 Desulfovibrionaceae bacterium | reverse complement strand
GGGCCGGCTGAATCTGCCCGGCCTCAAGAAAGAGGGCCGGAAACCAGTGGACGCTGTTCTTGTATTCATTGAAACGCTTCAGGAGGCGCTCACGCAGTTCAAGGTACTGCTTGCCCGTGCAGCATTCCTGCTGACTGACGATGGTCTCGCCGTACTTCTTGGCGATATGCAGTCGTGACGTTTCGTCCAGGGCCGGATACTTCCACGGCCGACCCCAGCTGAGAGCTTGGGGTAGATTCCAGCCGGCTCGGCAGTGCCGCAGCGCATTGTCAAAGACTGAAACAAACTGTAGCCACGACCCTCCGTCCGGGAGCCATCGGTATGCGAGAGAGACGGCGAAGAGCTCCCAAAGTGCGTCCGCACCGACAGAGGATACTGTTCCGTCTTCAGCGATAGCCGCATCCAGACAGGCAGGTTCAGTCAGGACGGATACTCCAGCAAAAACTGTCGGAACCGGTTCAGTGACACCGATACGGTTGGCAAGCACCCGGGCTGCGCGTGTCCTTTCGTCCGCGCTGTCCTGACAATTGAAGAGAGCCATGACCGAGAACGGGCTCACGTCGGAAAGGAGATCGCCAGGCACCCGCTGAACAAGGGCCTGCAGCGCGGGAAAACTTTCCGGACCGGAGGCAAGTTCCCTCAGCATCGTGCCGAGCTCGTCCCGTCTGTCCCTGAAGGTCAAAAGCCTGTCGGCAAACTGGGTATAGAATCCGCTCCATGCAAAGCGCGGATCATCGCCATAGCGCCAGCTCCAGTAGTCCCTATTGCGGAACCAGTTGATATCCTGTGCTTCTTTCTTCAAGCAGAAGTCAACGAATCTCGCAGCATGCGGATTGGATGTTTCCGGCTGCCATATGTTCGGTGTGTGGGAGAAGAAAAGCCATTCTCTGTACGGATCGCAGCGCTCCCAGTTGACATGCAGCGTGTGCGAGTCTTCCGGATTGTCAGTGACAGTTCCAACCGCTCTGACCAGCACAGTCGAGACATAGAAGCCGCGGCTGTCGAATGGCAGATCATCTTTTCTCTTGTGCGTGGTCCTGATGGCGAGCCTGTCTCCGGCACGGACTTTGTTCACCGTTTCGGCCAGTCCTTCGTTATCACCGAGATTTTCCCAGATATTCTGGCTGATGAATCGTTCAAGCGTCTTTTCCTTGTCTTCCTCTGGGCCGCCGCCAAGGCCCACACACCAGAAGGCGGGATTGTCAGTCTGTTCGGAAGAGGTGGTTTCAGCCATTGGTCAGCTCCTTGCGGTCAGACTTCTGCCGCACATCGCCGGCAGAAGAGAGAAATTGTGCAGAGAGGGCGTTCAAAAGAAGGGGCCGGCAGTCTGTCATTTGCCATCGGAAATTCCGGGAATCAGGACTCCTCCACGATTTCCAGATCCTCTTCGCTGAGTTCAAAAATCCTGTGGCTGGAGCTCTTCACCCCGATGCCGTGTTCCATCAGCAGCCGGACCAGGCGGCTGCCGCTGACAAGGTCAATGGGTTTCTTGCCCGCTGCGGCCGCCTCCTCTCTGGCTCCCTTGGAAAAGTCGCTGGTCGTGACGATCAGCCCCTGTTCGTGGTCGCCGAGGCTGCCGCGCACCTGCTGGACAGTCGGCGCCTGAACATTGTTTCCGGGCTTCCAGCGCTTGACCTGGACAGCCATCCTGATGCGTATGGCATCGCTGACCAGCATGACGCCGCGCACATCAATGCCGCCATCCTTGGAGAGCTGGGTGACCTCGACATCCACAAAGCCCATGGCCGCCAGAAGCATGGAGACAAGCTTTTCGAAGTCGCCGGGCTTCATGGCCAGGAGCCGTTCATGCAGAGCCTTGCGGATTCTGGCGTTATGCCGCTCTATCTGCACTTCCAGCCCCTGATCGGTCCCTCTGGTCAGGCTGACCATGCCCTTGCCGTGCCGCACGAAGAGGGGCAGCTCGCCGCGGGCCTCCCTGCGTTTGTTGTCGCTGATGATCTGGGCGTACATGGAATCCTGCGGCGTCTTTCCCCTGGTGACAAGCCAGCCCTGCTCAAGCGCCCTGGCAGTGATGTCCCTGTAGTGCATCGGCTGTCCGCCGCCAAAGGCCTCAAGCACCTTCCGGGCGCACTCGATGAAGGAAAGGCCCTTCAGATCAGGGGCAGAAGGCTTCGGATCTGCGGGAGCAGGCTGATCGTTGATGGCAAAGGTCGCGGGGCCGGTCTGCACGAAGACGGAATGCGCCCCCTCTATCTCGATATTGTGGCTGAGGGTGAAGCTGATGCTGTCGGCGGGCGTCTTGCCCTTTGTCTGCCAGAGCCCCCTTTGAAGCATCTCCCTGGTCAGGTCCTTCACGTGCATGGGGCGCCGAACATCGCGCAGAACCGCTTCAGCGGCTTCCATAATGGTCATGTCATCTCCCGGCAGACTGCAGGTATTTTCTGGGGTTTCAAAAGAAGAAGGCATCATACCCGCCGCAGACCGGAACCGCAACAGCTCAGAACGCCTTATGCTCTTGTCTTTGCCCGCGGAATGGCGTAGCTTCCTCTCTCACAAAACCCCTTTCCTTCAGCTTCCCACTCAGGCCGAAGGCCGCGGCACTGGCCGCGGTGCGGGCAGACGGCAAAAACACACACAAGTCTGCCTCTCTTCCGGTGCGGGGCGGAATCACATCAGCAAACACACGAAAACCAGACACCATCAGCAGCACAGGAGACATGCATGCCTCTACCACTTGTCGCAGCAGGCGCGGGCGCCGCGGCGATAGCCGCCATTTTCGGCGGCCTGTCCGCCAAGGAGAAATTCGAGAAGGCCGAACAGCTCGTGCAGCAGGCGAAGGAGAAATATGACGCGGCCCGCGGCAGTCTCGAGCAGGACAGGGCCGCGACGCAGAAGGCTCTCGAGGACCTCGGCAAACTCAAGCGCAGCGTCTTCAAACATCAGATAAAGCACCTGCTCGGCGTCATGAGCCGCCACAGGGAGGCCCGCGGCGTTCTGCAGGGCTTTGACGAGCGCATCTTCGTCAGCAATCTCAACGAGCTGAAAAGCGCCGAGGCAAAGTCCTCCGCAATGGACAGCCTGCTGGACGTCGGCGCCGGCGGCACCCTGGGAGCCGCGGCGGGAGTGCTTGCCGTGGGCGGTCTGATCGCGGCGCCGGTGCTGGCCGCTGCCGGCGTGCTGTTCATCTCCGCCAAGGCCGACAGGGCGGTGGACGAGGCCGTGCGCTACAGCCGGCAGGTCGAGCTCGAAGTGGAGCGGATGGCCGGCATACAGGCCGGATTCGAGGGCATCCGCAGGGCCGCGGCCGAGCAGTCGGACGTCATCGCGAAGCTCGTGCGCCGCTACAAGTGGGCGCAGCTGAGCGGAGGGGCCGGGAAGACCGTGCATCTTGTGGCCCGCCTGGCCGGCCGCAGGGCGAAGACGGAGGCCGAGGCGGATGCCGAGGAGCGCGCCTGCGACCGCCTGATGGAAATCGGCCTGTGCCTCAAGAAGGTGCTCGACGTGCCGGTGCTCATGCAGGACGGCTCGCCCAACCCGCACATCCGCCAGCAGTGCTCGGGCTACCTGGAAATCCGCCGCTGAG
>JAUNSE010000131.1 GCA_030539415.1 Desulfovibrionaceae bacterium | reverse complement strand
GGGCAAAATTTGTGTGATCGCGAGTCTATCCAACTCGTGTCCACACGCTCTAGTAGGCGTGGGAGTCGGTCATGATGTCCTTCTCGTCAAGCTTGTGGGAGAAGAGACGGTAGGCCCAGAACTGATAGACAAGCACAATCGGCACCATCACCAGGGCAACGCCCAGCATGATGGTCAGCGTGAGCTCGCTGGAAGCCGAGTTGAAGCAGGTCAGGGTGGCAGCGGCGTCCTTGCTGGAGATCAGCATTCTGGGGAACATGCCCATGACGCCGAAGAAGGTCACGCCGACGATGAACAGGCAGCTGGAGACCCAGGCCAGAAGAATGCGGTTGAGCCTGAGCATCACAAGAATGCCGACCAGACCGGCAACGGCCACCAGCGGGATGAGGAAGAGAGCCGGCATGGCCACGTAGTTCACGAAGAGGTCGGTGAAGAAGGCCGTGAAAAGGAGGAAGGCCAGAAGCAGGATGGCGGTCAGGGGCCAGAGCAGATAGACAAAGGCCAGAGCGCGTTCCTGCATGTAGCCGTGGGTCTTGAAGCACAGCCACAGGGCGCCGTGCAGCGAGAACATCACCAGGAAGAAGACGCCGCCGGCAAGGCCGTAGGGGTTGAGGAAGGTCACCAGGCTGCCGTGGAAGAGGCCTTCGGCGTCAATGGGAATGCCCATGAAGAGGTTGGCGAAGGCCACGCCCAGCAGCACCGCGGCCACCAGGTTGGTCACGAAGTGGACAAGGTCCCACAGGGTGCGCCAGCCGGGATGCTCGATCTTGTTGCGGAATTCATAGGAGACCGCGCGGAAGATGAGCATGAAGAGCAGGAGCAGCAGCGGCACGTAGAGGGCCGAGAACATGACCGCGTAGGTCTTGGGAAAGGCGGCGAAGGTCACGCCGCCGGCAGCGATGAGCCACACTTCGTTGCCGTCCCAGAAGGGGCCGGTGGCATTGAACATGATGCGGCGCTCGCCCTCGTTCCTGGCGGCGAAGGGGAGCAGGCTGCCGATGCCGAGATCGAAGCCGTCAAGGATGAAGTAGACGGCCCAGAGCAGAGCCCAGAGAATGAACCAGATGGTTTCCAGCATGACTACACCCCCTCGGGGCCCTTGCGGGCGTACTTGATGAGCAGGTAGATGTCGAGGATGCCCAGCAGGGTGTACACAACGGCAAAGCCCACCAGCGAGAACAGAATATTGTCCGCGGGAACCGGGGAGACAGCGTCGGACGTGCGCATGAGGTTATACACAATCCAGGGCTGGCGGCCGATTTCCGCCACTGCCCAGCCAAAGGCGATGGCAAAGTACGGGAGCGGAATCATCCAGGGAAGGATGCTCATGAGGCGCGGATTCGGAGTCTCCCTGTTGCGCTGGGTGAAGGACCACAGGGCAACCAGGATGAACAGGCCGCCCAGAGCGACCATAAGGCGGAAGGTCCAGAAGGTGGCGGCGACGGGAGGCCTGTCTTCCTTGGGGAAGTCCTTGAGTCCCTTCACCTCGGCATTGAAGTCGTGGTAGCTGAGGAAGCTCAGCAGACCGGGGATGCCGATGGCCTCGACACTGTTCTCCTCGGCAGCCTCGCTGGGAACCTGCAGCAGATAGAAGGGAACGTTGCTGCGGGTTTCCCAGTGACCTTCCATGGCGGCAAGCTTGGCGGGCTGCATCTTGGCCACGTTCTGGCCGACGACATCGCCGGAGATGCCGATCAGAATGGCCAGCACCAGGGCGATGGGGGCGGCGAAGCGGAAACTGTTGCGGAAGAAGCCGCCGTGCGCGCTGCGGCGCATGTGCCAGGCGGAGACGCCCAGCACGAAGAAGGCGGCCAGCATCCACGCGGTGAGCAGCGTGTGCGCGTACATGCCCCAGGCATAGGGGTTGGTGATGACGTCGAAGAAGCTTTCGAGCTCCGCGCGGCCGTTGCGCAGCACGTAGCCCGTGGGATGCTGCATGAAGCCGTTGGCGAAGATGATCCACAGGGCGGACAGATTGCTGGCAATGAAGACCAGCCAGGCACAGACGCAGTGCGCCTTCTTGCCCAGCTTCTTCCAGCCGAAGTGCCAGACCGCCAGGAAGGTGGATTCCATGAAGAAGGCCACCGTGGCCTCGATGGCCAGCAGCGCGCCGAAGATGTCACCCACGTATTCCGAGTAGCGGGACCAGTTGGTGCCGAACTGGAATTCGAGGGTGATGCCGGTGACAACACCCAGGGTGAAGTTGATCAGAAAGAGCTTGCCCCAGAACTTCGTGTGCTTCAGCCAGGTCTCGTCATTGGTTCTGACGTATTTTGTCTCCATCCAGGCGATGAGCAGAGACAGACCGAGTGTCAGCGGAACGAAGATAAAGTGGAAAAAGACGGCCACAGCAAACTGCAGCCGGGATAGCATTACTGCATCCATGCCACTCCCCTCCATGGACCCTCGCATCGCCCCTCCGGAGACCGCGCTGCGGCCGGCACGGGCGTTAGCCGGCGAAGATCCTTATTTCTGTTTGATATTTTGTATTCCCTAAACCGAATGTCCGGCATCTTTTCTTCCGAACGTTGCGGATCGTTGGCAATGGCCGCGGGCAGGCTCTGACAGCCCGCATTACCTGGAAGATCTGCTTTTATCGATAATCATTTTTGATTGCAAGTGAAAAGTTTCCTCAGGACATCAAGGACATGCGGCCCTTCCTTTGCGAGCCTCTTCGAGGCTGCATCGGATGATGCCCGGGCCGATCACGTTCCATGCGTCCGGAGGCGTAGACAAAGGGGACATGGCGCAGGGTGCCATGTCCCCGCTGAGCGGCAGACCGGAAACAGGCGGATGAGACTGCTCTGCCTTCGGTCGGGCCTGCCTAGGATCTGTAGTCGGAGTTCAGCTTCACGTAGCCGACGCTCAGATCTGAGGCCTCGAGCAGATAGGAGCCGGGCCCCACGCCGATGCTGATTTCCATGGGGATGTTCTCCTCCTTCAGGGGCTCCTCGAGCTGGGCGTCGAAATTGCCGGCAAGAGGCTGGCCGTTGCGGAAGAGGTCCACGCCGCACAGGCTGACGGACACATCCTCGGCCTTCATCTTGACGCCGCTGCGGCCCACAGCCGCCACAATGCGCCCCCAGTTGGCATCCCTGCCGTAGATGGCCGTCTTGACCAGCTGGGAATGACCCACCGTTCGGGCGACCTGCTCCGCGTCCCTGTCGGAGTCGGCGCCGGTCACATGGATGTGCATGACCTTGGTCGCCCCCTCGCCGTCCTTGACCAGCATGTGGGCCGTGGTGCGGAGGATCTCGGTGAGTTCCTGCTCGAAGAGCGCCGCGTCGGCGGGGTCGGTGATGGAAACGCCGGAGGCGCCGTTGGCCAGAGCCAGAATGGTGTCGTTCGTGGACGTGTCGCCGTCGACGCTCACGCGGTTGAAGGTTCTGTCGGCGCAGCGGGCGAACAGGGCCTGCCATTCGGCGGGGTCGACCTCGGCGTCAGTCAGGCAGACGCAGAGCATGGTGGCCATGTTGGGGCAGATCATGCCGGCACCCTTGGCCATGGTGGTGAGGCGCACCGTGCCGCCGGAGAGCTGAATGTCCCTGGAGGCGAACTTGGGGAAGGCGTCGGTGGTCATGAAGGCTCTGGTGAAGCCCTCGGCATCGCGGGTGCCGAGGCTGGCCACAAGCTCGGGCACCGCGGCCAGCCACTTGTCCATCTTGAGCTGATCGCCGATGACGCCCGTGGAGAGCGTGAGCACGGTGTCGGGCTCTATGCCCAGACGCTCGGCAACCATCTTCTGGGTCTCGTGGCAGTTCTTCAGCCCCTCCTCGCCGGTGCAGGCGTTGGCCTGGCCGGAGTTGGCCACAATGGCCCTGGCCGTCGCGTGTTTTTTCAGTACTTCCTGGCAGACCAGCACAGGGGCTGCCTTGAACACGTTGGTAGTGAAGACGCCAGCGGCCACGGCCTCGGTGTCGGAGACAATGAGGCCGAGGTCATCGCGGCCCTTTGTCTTGAAGCCGGCCTGTGCCGCACCGGCGGAAAAACCCTTGGGTAAGTCGTTCGTCTGCATCGCATGCTCCTTCGGAGAAAAAAGCCTGGAAGCGCCGCCCGCAAGGCGGGCCGCATGAAAAAAAAGGGCGGCATGCCTGACTAGCAGGCTGCCGCCCAGCAAAGCTGATGTATCAGGGGGCGATTCTAGCCACGGGAGCTCTTGATCTCTTCGGCGATGTTGGCGGGAACACGCTCGTAGTGATCAGGCTGCATGGTGAAGGAGGCGCGGCCCTGGGTCTTGGAACGCAGGTCGGTGGCGTAGCCGAACATGCTGGCCAGAGGCACCTGGCAGCGGACGGACTGGGCGCCGCCGGCGCGGGCTTCCATGCTGGACACGCGGCCGCGGCGGCCGGTGAGGTCGCCCATGACGTCGCCGAGGTATTCCTCGGGGGTCACGACTTCAACGTCCATGATGGGCTCGAGCAGTTCGGGGGCAGCCTTGCCCATGGCGTCCTTGATGGCCATGGAGCCGGCCACGTAGAAGGCCTGCTCGGAGGAGTCGACTTCATGGTAGGAGCCGAAGACCAGGTTGACCTTGATGTCAACGCAGGGGAAGCCGGCCACAACGCCGCTCTTCATGGCATCCTGAATGCCCTTGTCGATGGCGGGAATGTATTCCTTGGGAATGACGCCGCCGGTGATGGAGTTCACGAACTCGTAGCCCTTGCCCGGGTTCGGTTCGATCTCGATCACGCAGTGGCCGTACTGGCCGCGGCCGCCGGACTGCTTCACATGCTTCATGTCCGTCTTGGCGGGCTTGGAGATGGTTTCGCGGTAGGCAACCTGCGGCTTGCCGACGTTCGCGTTCACGTTGAACTCGCGCACGAGGCGGTCGACGATGATTTCGAGGTGCAGCTCGCCCATGCCGGCGATAAGGGTCTGACCGGTTTCCTCGTCACCCTTGACGCGGAAGGAGGGGTCTTCCTTGGCCAGCTTGCTGAGGGCGGCGGAGAGGGCGTCTCTGTCGCTCTTGGTCTTGGGCTCGATGGCGACTTCGATAACCGGATCCGGAATGTGCAGGGATTCCAGCTTGACCACGCGCTTTTCGTCGCAGAGGGTGTCGCCGGTGGAGCAGTTCTTCAGGCCCACCAGAGCGACGATGTCGCCGGCGCCGGCCCACTTGATGTCCTCGCGCTTGTTGGCGTGCATCTTCAGGATGCGGCCCACGCGCTCGCGCTTGCCGTTGTTGGCGTTCATCACGGACATGCCGGATTCGAGGTAGCCGGAGTAGATGCGGAAGAAGGACAGGTGGCCGATGAACGGGTCGGAGAACAGCTTGAAGACCATGCCGCACAGAGGCTCGCTGTCATCGCAGTGGCAGTCGACGGTCTGCTCCTCGTCCTTGGGATCGTGGCCCTTGACCGGAGGAATGTCGATGGGGCTGGGCAGATAGTCGACAATGGCGTCGAGCAGGGGCTGCACGCCCTTGTTGCGGAAGGCGGTGCCGCAGAGCACGGGAACCACGGAGCGGTTGATGGTGGCCTTGCGGAGGCAGGAGACGATTTCCTGTTCGGTCAGCTCCTCGCCGTTGAGGTACTTTTCGAGCAGCTCCTCGTCTTCCTCGGCCACGGATTCCAGCATCAGGTGACGGGCTTCCTCGTAGGCGTCCATCATGCTGGCCGGAATGGGATTCTCGGTGACCTGGGTGCCCTTGGTGGCCTTGTCGAAGGTGAGGGCCTTGCCGCGGATCAGGTCCACAACGCCGTCGAACTTGTCTTCGGCGCCGATGGGCAGCTGCAGCGGAACGGGGGTGGCGCCCAGACGGTCGCGGATCATGCCCACGCAGCGCTCGAAGTTGGCGCCGATGCGGTCCATCTTGTTGACAAAGCAGATACGCGGGACGTTGTAGGTGTCGGCCTGGCGCCACACGGTTTCGGACTGCGGCTCAACGCCGGCAACGGCGTCGAAGACGCAGACGGCGCCGTCGAGAACGCGCAGGGAGCGCTCGACTTCGATGGTG
>JAUNSE010000130.1 GCA_030539415.1 Desulfovibrionaceae bacterium | reverse complement strand
GCGGGGCCTTGTCGCGCGGCCGGAAAACGGCGTCTGGATCGCCTCGGCCGCGGAGGGCGGACCGGCCGGAGAGGTGAGTGCCGGCTCCTTTGCGGAAGGCGGCCATGCCGCCAGGGCGTTCGAGAAGAACACCGTCGAGTTCGCGTTCCGGGATGTGCCGCCGGAGCATGGGGGCCCCGGGCTCCTCGAAGTCGGCATCTACTTCTCGGTGCACTTCGAGGACATCGGCTGCTTTGTCTATCTGGAGGGCTTGGTGCCCGAGAGCCACCGCTCCATGTTCGACACCGCCTTCTTCAACATACTGAGATCATTTATTATCTCTCAGGCTGTCAGCGCGCGCTACGAGGAGAGGCTGGCCGGGCGCGCCGAACGGGCCGACCAGACCGGACACGCCGGGCGGGCCGCGCCGGCCTGTGCCGCGAAAGGCGCCCCGGAGCGGGACGACGGCGGCTTTGCCTGCGCCTCGGCCGTGATGTGCCGGCTGATGGACCAGGCCGACCGCATAGCCCCCAGGGACACGACCGTCCTGCTGCTGGGCGAGTCCGGCGTCGGCAAGGAGGTCATGGCCAGGCGCATTCACGAGAAGAGCGGCCGGACCGGGCCCTTTGTGGGCGTGAGCCTCGCCGGCACGCCGCAGGAGCTCTTCGAGAGCGAGTTCTGCGGCCACGAGAAGGGCAGCTTCACCGGCGCCGCCAGCCGCAAGAAGGGCCTGCTGGAGCTGGCCGACGGCGGGACGCTCTTCATCGACGAGGCCGGGGACATACCCATGGCCCTGCAGGTGAAGCTTCTGCGCCTTCTGCAGGAGAAGACGTTCATGCGCGTGGGCGGCACGCGGCTCATCAGCTCCGACTTCCGCCTGGTGGCGGCCACAAACCGCAATCTCAGGGAGATGGTGCGCGACGGCTCCTTCAGGGAGGACCTCTACTACCGCCTGAACGTGGTCCCGCTGAACATTCCTCCGCTCAGGGAGCGGCCCGAGGACATTCTCTTCCTGGCCGGACGCTTTCTGGAGCGCTTCTCGGCCCGGCACGAGCTTCCCCTGCGCCCCTTTCCCGCCGCGCTGACGGCCAGGATGCTGAAGGCCCCCTGGCCCGGCAACGTGCGCCAGCTCAGGAACTTCGTGGAGCGCTGGTGTCTCTACGCGGACAGCAGCCAGGTCCTGGACGCGGACATGGAGGAGACCGGCGCCGCGCGCAGGGAGAGTGCGGCCGGGGCTCCGGCCGCAGTGAAGGCCGGGCCCGGAGCTCCGCCTGCCGACCCGCAGGCCCCCGTGCCGGCCGCAGTGTCACCGGCGGACGGGGCGGACAGTGTCTTTGCCGCCTGCCCCAGCCTGCGCGAGCTGACGGACCGCTACTTCGAATACGTCTACACGAGGAAGAACGGCGTGCTGAGCGGGCGGGACAGCGTGGCCGCGACCCTAGGCATCAGCAAGCCCACCGCCCATTCCTGGGCCAGCCGCCTGAAGCTGCGCGAGAAGTACCGCCTGACAGTCG
The DNA here is from genome assembly GCA_030539415.1 of Desulfovibrionaceae bacterium. Taxonomy (GTDB): domain Bacteria; phylum Desulfobacterota; class Desulfovibrionia; order Desulfovibrionales; family Desulfovibrionaceae; genus Desulfovibrio. The sequence continues at coordinate 4,495 of JAUNSE010000130.1, read as the reverse complement.
CCGCCGGCAGGAAGGAGGAGGACGGCGGCAGCTGACGGCCCGCCATCCCCTGATCCGTGTTTGGCAAAGGGAAGGGGGCGGCAAGGGACAAAGGCACCGATCTGTCCGAACCGCCCGCTTCGTGTTGTCCGCCTCCTGCCGCGGCCTGCCCCCTGTCCCGGGGCTGCCCTGCGGTCCCGGGATTTTTCCGGGGCCTACGGCGTCACGATGTTGAAGGCGAAGTCCGGCAGCTCCTCGAAGGCATCGAAGATGGCCGCGAGCACGCCCGGCTCGCCCGTTTCCGTGACAAGGCCCCGGGCGACCGCCTGGCCGACGGTCAGCTCCCTGCCGGCCAGCCGGTCCAGGGTGGCCCGGCTCATGGCGCAGGCGGCCTGCGCTGCCGCGTCGCGCGCGGGCCAGAAGTTCAGGGCGCAGTGCTCCAGGGCGAGGCTGCAGGAGGTGCCGTCCTCAAGATCGACATTGAGCAGCAGGGGCTTCTCCCCGCAGCGGGCGGGGTCCACCATGCCGGCCAGATAGGAGAAGAGCTCGGCCAGGGGCAGGTTCTGCAGGGTCCTTGCCGTGACGGTGGTATAGGCCATGGCAAAGGGCCCCTCGCGCAGCTCCTTTGCCGCGGTGAGGTAGCTGTTGCGCCAGGTGCCGGACTCGGCCTGCCAGCCGAGCTGTTCGTAGGTGTCTGCCAGAAGCTCCCTGGCCGCGGCATTGTCCGGATAGCCGAAGACCAGGTGGTTCAGGACCTCGGCAGCCCAGCGGCAGTCGCCCCCGGCAAGGATCTCGCGCCCCTTGCGCAGGGTCTCCTCCTGGCCGCCCATGAGCTCCACATAGCGCCGCCCGGCCTCTTCCGGCGGCAGGGGGTCGAGATGGGCCGGCACGCCGTCGTACCAGCCGAGATACCACTGGTACACGGCCCTGGCGTTGTGGCGCAGCGCCCCGTAGTAGTCCCTGAGATACCACTTCCTTGCCAGCGCCTCGGGGAGCCGCAGGTCCTCGGCAATCTCGTGCATGGTGCGCCCGTGGCGGATCTGGCGCACGACCTGATCGTTGATGTAGCGGTAGGCGTCCCGCTGGCACTTCAGAACCTCCGTGACCGCCTCCTTTCCCCAGCGCGGCCAGTTATGGCAGATGAAGAGCACGTCCGTCCTGTCGCCGAAAAGGTGCAGGGCCTCGTCGAGATACCGGGCCCAGAGAGCTGCGGAGCGCACCTTGGCGCCGCGGATGGGCAGGAGGTTGTGCATGGTGTAGATGACAATGTCCGCCATGCACAGCGCCCGGAACTGGGGAAGATACACGCACAGGCCCGACGGGGCCTCGGTCTCCGGCGTCATCTGGAAGACGAAGTCCACGCCGTCTATGGTCAGGGTCTGGCCGGTCCGCTCAATGATTGTGTTGGGGCGGATGAGCGAGGTGGTTCCCTTCGGCGTGCCCTTGGCCGCGCCCACGCCCACATGGCCCATGGGCCCGATGGGGAGCCTGCCGCCGAACTGGTAGAGGCCGCGGCGCTTCATGGCCTGGCCGGCATACACGTTCTCGCTGACCGCCTCCTCCATGAAGCCGGCCGGCGCCACGAGCGGGATCTTTCCCGAGGCCGCGTCCGCCGGGTCGATGACGCCGGCCACGCCCCCGAAATGGTCCGCATGGCTGTGGGTCACGATGACGCCCCGGATGGGCTTCTTCTCGAAATGTCTGAAGAAGAGCTCCAGAGCCGCCCTGGCGCTTTCGATGGAGGTGCAGGCATCAATGATGATGTAGCCCGTGTCAGAGCGGATGATGTTCATGTTGGCCAGATCGTAGCCGCGCACCTGCCAGATGCCGTCGCAGACCTCGAAAAGGCCCGCGATGGTGTTCAGCTGCTCCTGGCGCCAGAGGCTCGGGTTGACGGTGTCCGGGCAGGGCGCGCCCTCCCGGCAGAAGTCGTAGTACGCCTTCATGTCCCAGATGAGGCGGCCGGCGTCGTCCCTGATCTGCAGGTCCCGCACCTCCTCGACAAGGCCCCGGCGGGAGTCGGCAAAGTCCTGTCTGTCGTCGTTTTCAAGCAGGGGAAGAAAGGAGCTGTTGTATGCCTTTGTCGCTTCTGTGGCTGGCTTGTTCATGATCATGTCCTTTTTGTTCCGGCAAAAGCCCGCTGTCTGCGTCCTGAATGGAACGGTCTGCCATGTCCGATCTTACGGTGTCACGATGTTGAAGACAAATTCCGGGCTTTCCTCGAAAAGGTCGAAGACGGCCGCAAGCGCGCCTGGCTCGCCTTCCTCCCTGACAAGGCCCTGAGTCAGGGCCTGCGCCACGGTCAGCTCGCGCACGGCCAGCCGGTCGAGCGTCTTCCGGGTCAGGGTGCAGGCCGAGGCGGCGTCGGGGTCCGCCTCGGGCCACCAGTTGAGAGTGCAGTTCTCCAGACCCAGGCTGTACGTCTCGCCCGTGTCCGTGAAGGTCAGGTTGATCTGCAGGCTCCTGCCTTCGGCTGCGGCCGGATCGATCATGGCGGCAAGATACGAGAAGAGATCCGGGACGGACAGATTCTCCACCGTCCTGCGGCTGACCACCGTGCAGCCGGCCCGGTTCGGGCCCTCGCGCAGCTCCGCGGCGGCGTTGAGGTAGCTGTTGCGCCAGGTGTAGGACTCGGCCTGATAGCCCAGCTGCTCGCAGGCGTCGGCCAGAAGCTCGCGGGCCTCCCTGTTCTTGGGGCAGGCGAAGACCAGGTGGTGCAGGACCTGGGCCGCCCAGCGGTACTCGCCCTTCGCGAAGCTCTCCCCGGCCTTTCTGAGCGTCTCCTCGGGGCCGCCCATGAACTCGACATACCTTCTGCCGGCCTCCTCGGGAGGCAGTTCGTTCAGATGGGCCGGCACGCCGTCGTACCAGCCGAGATACCACTGATAGACCGCCTTGGCGTTGTGGCGCAGGGTTCCGTAGTAGTCCCTGAGATACCACTTCTCGGCCAGCGTCCCGGGCAGCCTGAGGTCCTCGGCTATCTCCAGCATGGTGCGGCCGCGGCGGATCTGGCGCACGGTCTGGTCGTTGATGTAGCGGTAGGCGTCCCGCTGGCTCTTCAGCACGCCGGTCACGGCCTCCTTTCCCCAGCGGGGCCAGTGATGGCAGAGGAAGAGCACGTCGGTCCTGTGTCCGAAAAGATGCAGGGCCTCGTTGAGGTAGTGGGACCACAGGGTGGCCGAGCGGACCTTGGCGCCGCGGATGGGCAGCAGATTGTGCATGGTGTAGACCACTATGTCGGCCATGCACAGGGCCCGGAACTGCGGAAGATACACGCACAGGCCCGACGGGGCCTCCGTGTCCGGGGTCATCTGGAAGACGAAGTCCACGCCGTCGATGCTCATGGTCTGGCCGGTATGGTCGATGGTGGTGTTCGGCCGGACCAGAGACATGCTCCCCTCGGGCGTGCACAGGCCCCCGCGTCCGGCCGGGCCCACGGGGAGCCTGCCGCCGAACTGATAGAAGGCCCGGCGGTGCATGGCGCTGCCCACGAAGACGTTCTCGCTGACGGCCTCCTCCATGAAGCGGGCCGGGGCTATGAGCGGAATCTTTCCGGACGCCGCGTCCCCGGGGTCAATGACCCCGGCGACGCCGCCGAAATGATCGAAATGGCTGTGGGTCACGATGACGGCCTGTACGGGCTTTCTCTCGAAGTGCCTGAAGAAGAGCTCCAGGGCGGCCCGCGCCGTCTCCACGGTGGTCAGGCAGTCGATGATTATGTAGCCTGTCTCGGAGCGGATGATGGTCATGTTGGCCAGATCATAGCCTCGCACCTGCCAGATGCCGTCGCAGACCTCGAAGAGACCCGCGATGGTGTGCAGGAGCTGGAAGCGCCACAGGCTGGGATTGAAGGTGTCCGGACAGGGCGTGCCCGGCGACATGCAGGCGTATCTGGTCTCCATGTCCCAGATGACCCTGCCGGCCTCGTTTCTGACCTGCAGGTCCTTCACCTCCTCGATGAGGCCTCTGCGGGAGTCCCTGAAATCCTGCCCGTCGTCTTCGGGAAGGCTGGCGGAAAAATTCTGCTGAAAGAGCCTGGTGGCTTCGCTGGCCGGCTTGCTCATGATGGTCTCCTTGTGCCGCGGGGGCGGCGGGTTTGCATGCCTGCGGACCTGGCCTCTTCGCGGCCCGGCGGTCCTGGCCGACTGCGGGCCGGGGGAAGAGGCTGTCCGGCATACGGGGTGAATGGCAAAAAACCAAGCAAAACCCGTTCCCCTGCAGGAATGCGCAGCAATGACAGGCTGCTGGCCTGCCGTCCCGCCCTGCGCCCGGCTGCCGCAAAATGCCGGGTTAAAAATTTTTTAACCCGGAGTTAAAAAATTTAACCCGTCCAGATCGCCCCGACAGGGGCCGATCGGAGCCGGACTGAACCGAAGCGGGCCGGACCTGCCTGCATCCCGGGCCTATCTGCTCTGGCCGAAGCGGGACAGGCCCGAGCCTCCATGCTCTGTGCCCGACCGGGGAAAGACGCCCGGACCTGTTCTTCGGGCTGGACAGACGGCCCGTTTTGCATAAG
>JAUNSE010000129.1 GCA_030539415.1 Desulfovibrionaceae bacterium | reverse complement strand
CGTCAGCACCATGTCCGCGCCCTGCTCGAGAGCCGTCCGCACGGTGGCCGGGATGGGATCCAGGGCCACGGCAAGGCGCTTCACCTCTCTTCTGTGCGAGGCTACCTGCAGGCCGGACTTGTCCCAGGACGCCGCCCCGGACAGGGGCGCCACCGCCTCGACGGCGGCAATGACCTCGGAAATGTCCATGGCCTAGAGGCCCCGCAGGTGATTCACGGCATTCAGGAAGAGCAGGGTGCCGGGAGCGTCCACCTCGTCGCGCGTCCAGCCGGGATGGTTGGTCACGTGGTTGAAGGCCTCGGGATGGGGCATGAGGCCCAGCACGCAGCCCGTGGGATCGGTGATGCCGGCGGCGTTGTCGGCCGAGCCGTTGGGATTGTACGGATACTCGGCTGTGGGCAGGCCTGTGGCGGGATCCGCGTAGCGCAGGGCGATGAGCTGCTCCTTCTGCAGCCGCTCGAGCACCTCCTGCGAGGCGGGCACGAGCTTGCCCTCGCCGTGGCGGACGGGCATGCTCATGAGCGGCAGGTTCTTCGTCATGATGCAGGGGCTCTCCGCGTTGGGGGCGAGGCGCACCCAGCGGTCCTCGAAGCGCATGCTGTCATTGTGGCCCAGGGAGACGCGGCGGTTGAACTGGCCGTCGAAGCCGGGCAGGATGCCGAGCTTGACCAGCAGCTGGAAGCCGTTGCAGATGCCCAGGATGAGGCGGCCGTCGCTGCGGAACTTCTGCAGCTGGTCGGCCAGGGGCACGCCGTTGGCGTCCTTCATGTAGCGCCAGCGCATGCTGGCGGCCTGAGCCGCGCCCAGATCGTCTCCGTCCAGGAAGCCGCCCGGGAAGATGAGAAAATCGTAATCGTCCAGGGACACGCGTCCGGCAGCGATGTCGGAGAAGAAAACCATGTCCGCCCGATCCGATCCGGCCTGGCGCGCCGCGTAGGCCGTCTCCACATGGGAGTTCGTGCCGTAGCCGATGATGACCAGTGTATTGACTCTGCCCATATGAATAAGGCTCCTTTGCTGAAATGGGGTTCATAGCTTACACAGAGAAGTCACAAGCGTCAATCTGGCATAATCTCGGGACTTGGTATATAGGGAGCAACGTCGCGCCGTGGGGGCATGGCGCGAACCTCAGACCGGACCGCAGGACTGTTCCCGCGGTGCGGGAGGTCGTGTTTCCGGTGCCTGGCACCGCCTTGTTCTGTGAACCATTCCGGCCCCTTGGGGCCGTCCGGCATATGACCGCGTGACGGGGAGGGATAATGAAGACCAAGTATATTTTCGTGACCGGCGGCGTTCTGTCGTCCCTGGGCAAGGGCCTTGCCGCCGCCTCGCTGGGCGCGCTGCTCAAGGCCCGCAACATTTCCGTGACCATACAGAAGCTGGATCCCTACATCAATGTGGACCCCGGCACCATGAACCCCTTCCAGCACGGCGAGGTCTTCGTCACCGACGACGGCGCCGAGACCGATCTGGATCTGGGCCACTACGAACGCTACCTGAACATCTCCCTCTCGCACAAGAACAACACGACCTCCGGCGCCATATACAACAATGTCATCGCCAAGGAGCGCCGCGGCGACTATCTCGGCGCCACAGTCCAGGTCATTCCGCATGTGACCGATGAAATCAAGCGCTTCGTGCTGTCCCTGAGCGAAGGCGAGGACGCGCCCGACGTGGCCATCATCGAAATCGGCGGCACGGTCGGCGACATCGAGGGCCTGCCCTTCCTGGAGGCCATCCGCCAGCTGCGCTCCGAGCTCGGCCGCGACAACTGCCTGAACATCCACCTCACCCTGGTGCCCTACCTGCGCGCCGCCGGCGAGTACAAGACCAAGCCGACCCAGCACTCCGTCAAGGAGCTGCTCTCCATCGGCATCCAGCCCGACATCATTCTCTGCCGCTGCGAGAAGCCGGTGCCCGAAGACCTGCGCCAGAAGATCGCCCTGTTCTGCAACGTGGACAGGGACGCCGTCTTCTGCTCCACGGACGTGGCCAACATCTACGAGCTGCCCATGACCTTCTTCGAGGAGGGCTTCGACCAGAAGGTGGCCATCATGCTCCGCCTGCCGGCCCGCAACGCCCATCTCGAGGACTGGCGCCGCATGCTGCACGACTTCGCCCATCCGCAGGGCCAGGTCACCATCGCCATCGTCGGCAAGTACGTGGAGCTCAAGGAGGCCTACAAGAGCCTGCACGAGGCTCTGGTGCACGGCGGCGTGGCCAACCACGTGTCCGTGAACCTGCGCTACGTGAACAGCGAGCAGGTGGACGAGAAGACGGCTCCGCAGCTCTTTGCCGGCGTGGACGGCATCCTCGTGCCCGGCGGCTTCGGCTACCGCGGCGTGGAGGGCAAGGTCTTCGCCATCAAGTACGCCCGCGAGAACAAGGTGCCCTTCTTCGGCATCTGCCTCGGCATGCAGTGCGCGGTCATCGAGTTCGCCCGCCACGTGGCCGGCCTTGCCGATGCCAACTCCGAGGAGTTCGACCGCAACACCCCCAACAAGGTCATCTACCTCATGACCGAGTGGTACGACGTGCACACCCGCCATGTGGCCCGCCGCGACGAGGCGAGCGACAAGGGCGGCACCATGCGCCTGGGCGCCTATCCCTGCACCGTGATGCCCGACACGAAGGCCTGGGCGGCCTACGAGAGCGAGAGCGTGCAGGAGCGCCACCGCCACCGCTACGAATTCAACAACGCCTTCAAGGATCTGCTCGAGGAGAAGGGCCTGGTCTACAGCGGCGTGTCCCCGGACAAGTCCCTGGTGGAAATCATCGAGCTGAAGGATCATCCCTGGTTCCTGGGCTGCCAGTTCCATCCCGAGTTCAAGTCCCGTCCCATGCAGCCGCATCCGCTGTTCAGGGAGTTCATCAAGGCTGCCGTGCAGCAGGCCGAAAGGACCAGAGGCTAGGCGCGGAAGACCGGGCAGGGGCGCATTCCGCTGCTATTTATATGATGCGGCGCGCCCCGGAGCCGGGAAACTCTTTCGAACCATCCCTCGTGCAATCCCTTGTGGAGGATAATCCATGTCTGAACGCTTATTCGGCACGGACGGCCTGCGGGGCAGGGCGAACACCTACCCCATGACCGTGGACGTGGCCCTGCGCCTCGGTCTCGCGGCCGGCATGTACTTCAAGCGCAAGCCCAACTGCCAGAACAAGGTGGTCATCGGCAAGGACACGCGCCTGTCCGGCTACATGTTCGAGTCGGCCCTGACGGCCGGTCTCTGCGCCGCGGGCATGAAGGTCATCATGACCGGGCCTCTGCCGACGCCCGCCATCTCCTTTCTGACCAGAAGCATGCGCGCCGACTTCGGCGTGGTCATCTCGGCCTCCCACAATCCGTACATGGACAACGGCATCAAGTTCTTCGACGACGAGGGCTTCAAGCTCCCCGACGAGAAGGAGGACGAGATTGCCGCCATGGTGCTGGACGAGAGCTACCGCTGGCCCTATCCGGCCGACGACAAGGTCGGCCGCGCCACCAAGATCGAGGACGCGGGCGGCAGGTACATTGTCTACACCAAGTCCTGCTTCCCGGCCGGCATGAACCTGACCGGCCTGCGCATCGTGGTGGACTGCGCCAACGGCGCAAGCTACAAGGTCGCCCCTCTGGCCCTGGAGGAGCTCGGCGCGGAAGTGGTGCGCATCGGCACCAATCCCAACGGCACCAACATCAATGACAACTGCGGCGCTCTCCATCCTGAGACCATGGCCGCCAAGGTGCGCGAGGTCCGCGCCGATCTGGGCATCGCCCTGGACGGCGACGCCGACCGCCTGATCATGGCCGACGAGCGCGGCCGCGTGCTGGACGGCGATCAGCTGATGGCCATGTGCGCCCAGGATCTCATCCAGCGCGGCAGGCTCCCGGGCAACACCATCGTGGCCACGGCCATGAGCAACCTGGCCCTGGAAATCTTCATGCAGGAGCAGGGCGGACGCCTCCTCCGCAGCAAGGTGGGCGACCGCTATGTCATGGAGATGATGCGCCGCGAGGGCGTCCTCTTCGGCGGCGAGCAGTCCGGCCACCTCATCTTCAGGCGCTTCAGCACCACAGGCGACGGCCTGCTGGCGGCCCTGCAGATCCTGCGCATCGTGCGCGAGAAGGAGAAGTCCCTCTCCGAGATCAGCGGCCTGCTGACCCTCTTCCCGCAGAAGCTCTTGAACGTGCGCGTGAGCCGCAAGGTGCCCTTCGAGGAAAAGCCCGTCATCGGCCAGACCGTGGCGAAAATCGAGGAGGCCCTGGGCAATCGCGGCAGGGTGGTCCTGCGCTACTCCGGCACCGAGAATCTCTGCCGCATCATGGTGGAGGCCGAGGACCAGGACAAGGTGGATCAGTACAGCCAGGATCTGGCGGACGTCATCCGCCGCGAGATCGGCTAGCCAGCCTCTCTTGGACAAGAAAGCACAGCTCGGGCGCATGTCATCTGCCGCAAGGCGGGGGCATGCGCCTTTTTATATGAGATGCCGGATTCTGGACCGGGTTTGCAGAGCGCGCATAAGTGCAGCGGGACACAGTGTGCCCGCGGCCGGGAAGGGCGGCGGTATGGTCTGCCGGCAGAATCTCCGTGGTGCCGCGAGCCCGCACCAGTACGGAAGACAGCTCGTGCATGTGAAGTGAGTGCCGACCCGCAGGCGGGAGCCGGCACGGGAGTGCAGCCATGTTCATCCTTCTTCTGCTGGTGGCGGTCTTTGTCGGCGGGCTTATCGGCACTGTCGGGGCCGGAGGCATCCTCATCATCCCGCTTCTGGGCCCCATGGCGGGGCTCTCCACGCACCAGGCCATGGGCACGGCCCTGTTCAGCTTTCTCTTCACCGGCATGCTGGGCACCTTTCTCTACCGCAGGCACGGCAGCATCAGCTGGGGCATCACCATACCCGTCTGCCTGGGCAGCGTGCTCTTTGCCTTCCCCGGAGCCCAGGTCAACGCGCTTGTGCAGGCCGAGCACCTGAATGTGATTCTGGGCTGCCTCATCATCTTTGCCGGGGCGTACGCCCTGTTTCCGGCAAAAGGCGGCACTGTCGAGTACAGGCCTGGAGACACAAAGCAGAAGCTCCTGCTGCTGGGCATAGGGGCCGTTGTGGGCTTTTTCTCGGGTCTGACCGGCGTGGGCGGGCCGGTCCTGTCCGTGCCGCTGATGGTCATTGCGGGCTTTGCGCCGCTCGCCTGCATTGCCACGAGCCAGGTGATTCAGATAGCTGCGGCCTCGTCCGGCAGTCTGGGCAATCTGATGCACGGGGCCATAGACCTGGAGGTCGGGGCGTGGATTACCGCCGCCGAGCTTGCCGGTGTCTTCATCGGCGTGCGCATTGCCCACAGGGTGTCCCAGCGGACGCTGAAGAGAATTGTCTCCGTTGTCTGCATCATCGTGGGGCTGTTTGTCATTGTGCGCAGTGTGTAGAGAGGCGCACGCATGCCTTCGGACATCACCGCAGTCTTTGCGTCAGGGGTGCGGCACAAGAGAAGCCGGCCCGGAATGCTCCGGACCGGCTCTTGATATTTGCTGACTGCCCGCCTTCGCAGCAGTTCTGTCTCCAAAGAAGAGCTGCCTGAGGCCTAATTCCCGCTCAGCGCCATGAACTGCTCCACGGTCAGCTCCTCGGGCCTTGCCTGCAGGGAGATGTTCAGCTCCTCCAGACGGGCCAGAAGATCCGGTCGCCCGCCCTTGCGGAAGAGGCCGCCGATCTGTTTTCTGCGCTGCTGGAAGCAGAGCTTGACCAGGGAGGCGAGGGCCTCCGGACGCTTCGGCAGAAGGTCCGCCGTCTTCGGCACAAAGGACAGCACGGCAGAGTCCACCTTCGGGGGCGGGTTGAAGGCGCCCGGTCCCACGGTGAAGGCCATGCGCGGCGTCCAGAAGGCCTGGGTCCAGACAGAGAGCGCGCCGTAGTCCTTGGAGCAGGGGCTGGCCGCAAGGCGCAGGCCCACCTCCTTCTGCACCATGAAAGCCGCCTTCACGAGAGCCCGGCAGCGGGAGGCTATGTCCCAGAGCATG
>JAUNSE010000128.1 GCA_030539415.1 Desulfovibrionaceae bacterium | reverse complement strand
CGCACTTGAATGGGGTTCAAGGGGTCGAAGGTTCAAATCCTTTCATCCCGACCAGGAATTTCGGAGGGAGGCGGAATGTCGCTTCCCTCTTTTTTTGTGTCCGTCCGGAACCGGGCTTCCGGGGCCAGCTGTCACGCGGGCCCGCGGCTCCGGTCCGGCTTCGAGGTGCCGCATGGAATCCTGTCATATTGTTCCCATTGGTCCGGCCGGCATAGGCAAGACAACGCTGGTCTGCTCGGTCATCGACGCCATGGTCGGCTTTCTCGAGAAATCCGGCCTGAAAACGCTCTCGGCCTCCGTCAAAGGACAGGACAAAAAGCGCCTCGAGAGCCGGATGGCGGCCCTGCGCGCGGCGTCGGGGAATCTTCCCGAGACGCTCATCGAGCCCACGGCGGCCCCCGAGACCTGCACCGTGGAGATAGGCGCCAAATCCTCCAGCATGTTCAGCCGCATGCTCGGCGGCTCCCTGTCCATGTCCATGGTCTTCCATGACTATCCCGGCAGCCTTGCCGAGGACCTGCCCAGGTTCACCCGCGAGGTGGCCCGCCTGCCGCAGGCAGAGGTGCTGCTGGTGCCCGTGGACGCGACCCTGCTCATGGAAGCCGCCTCTCCCCAAGAAGAAGTGGCCGCTCAGGCCCTGCATCGCATGACCGTCATCGAGGAGCTCATCGTGGAGTGGGAGAAGGGCCGCGCCGACGCCGGCAGAGGCCTGCTCATCTTCGCGCCCGTGCGCTGCGAGCGCTTCTTCTCGGACAACGGCATGCAGGCCGCGCCGGGCGAGGCCGAGCGCCTCTCCGAACTTGTCATCAACAGGCATTTCCTGAGCATCATCGACATCGTCCGCTTCTTCGGCAACAACATCCACTGCTTCTACATCCCCGTGGACACGCTGGGCAATGTCGCCCTGACCGAAAAGGCCTGGAGCTCCTTCGACAACTATTCCTTCAGGGCCGGCTACGCCATGACCGGCGCGCCCAGGCCCTTCGGCGCCGAGATGATAGCCCTCATCATTCTCGACTACTACATCAAGATGTGCCGCCTCGAGGAGTCCGGCCGCGCGCTCGAGGAGATGGAGAAGAACCTCGACGCCTGCGTGGACAGGTACAGAATGGAGAGCGGCTACAACAGGGCCCTGAGCCTGTAGCCTGCGGGCCGGACGATTTTCAGGATGTGAAAGGTCCCCGGAAGACGCGTCTTCCGGGGACCTGCTGCATTCTGCTGATGGCTGATCGGGCGGCTAGGCCTTGGGGATGGCCTGCCATTCCTTGCCGGAGAAGGCGGCCAGGGCCGTGATCAGGGCCTGCGTGCCCTTTTTGCCCTCGCCGTGGGCCTGCATGTGGCGGTAGAACTTGTCGGCCAGTTCGGCGCCGGGCAGAACCAGGCCCATATTGCGGCATTCCTCGAGCACCAGGCCGAGGTCCCTGATGAAGTGGTCGATGAAGAAGCCGGGGTCGTAGTTGCCGTCCATCATGCGCGAGCCCAGGGTCTGCATGGCCACGGAGCCGGCGGCGCCAACGCTCACGAGCTCGTGCCACTTGCGCACGTCGAGGCCGGCCTGCCAGGCGTAGATCAGGGATTCGCAGACGCTGAACATGACGCCGGCGACAGCCACCTGATTGGCCAGCTTGGCCTGCTGGCCCATGCCGGCCGCGCCGCAGTGCATGACCTTCTTGCCCATGATCTCGAAGAGGGGCAGCATGCTGTCGTAGGCCGCCTTGTCGCCGCCCACAAAGATGGACAGGGTGGCGTTGCGGGCGCCCACATCGCCGCCGGTGACGGGCGCGTCCATGGAGGTGACGCCCTGGGCGGCGGCAGTCTCGGCAATCTTCTTCGCCAGGGTGGGGCTGGACGTGGTCATGTCGCAGATGATGCCCTTGCCGTTCATGCCGGCAACGGCGCCCTCGGGGCCGACGAGCACGGACTCGACGTCCTTCGGATAGCCCACGATGGAGAAGACGATGTCGGAATTGGCGCCCACTTCCTTGGGACTCGCGGCGAGTTTAGCGCCCTTGTCCACCAGGGGCTGGCACTTGGAAGCGGTCCTGTTGTAAACGGTCAGGCTGTATCCGGCATTCTGGAGATGGCCGGCCATGGAAAGGCCCATGACGCCGGTTCCGATCCATCCGATACGCGGTTTGTCAGACATGTAGTCACCTCATTTAAGGCTGAGTGTTGAAGGCTTGGCTGCGCGCCGACAGATGCTGTCCGCCTACTTGCTGTTCACAAGTTCGTCCAGCAGGGCGCGGGCTTCGAGAATGCCACCGTCGGCAACTTTTGTATAGTGAGAGCGGACCATGGCAAGAATGAGACCCATGCGGTAGTTGAAGCGATCCTCGCCGCGGTAGAGGGCAGCGAGATTCTGGAAACCGGCCGTCACATCGCCGCTGTCCATGGTGCCGATTTCCTGCACGTCTCCGATATACATGGCAAGGGTTTCATTCAGCAGGCGGTCATTGGCCGCCAGTTCCTTTTCCTTGGCAGTCTTGAGCTTCTGCCAACGCTGTTTCTTGCCTCCCTGAGCCTCCTGCACAGCTGCAGTTATACCGACGAGCTCTATTTCCCTCAGTATGTAGGATTTGTATTCAATGTTGCGGGCCATCTCCAGTGTCATAGCGCACTGCTGAATGCTGTTTTCTGCGCGGGCGGCGCGGTCCTGAGCCTGAAGAATGTTGCTTTTGCCGAGTTCGGCGCGCAGGGAGAGCAGATGAGCGCGCATGACTGCGTCCGTGCTTCTGTCAATCAGACGGTTGAGTTCTTCCATTGGAGTGGCTGCGCCCTTTTCGCCCATGGCCCCGGCTGAGGTCCTCTGGCCGCTGATGCGGTCGTATTCGGCCTGCAGTTCGGAGAGGCGGCCGCCGCCGGGCGTGTTGATGCCGGAGATCACCGGTCTGAAGCCGAGGTCGTCGGCCTTTGCCGGACCGTCCTTTCTGAACAGCGGCACCTCGTCGCGCCGGCCGGGCATGATGCCCTCCTCATTGGAGAGGTATGAGCCGCCCTTGCGCACAAATCCGCCGGCCGCACCCTGCAGAGAGCCCGAGACGGAGAAGCGGAAGGCGTCAAGCGTCATTTCCGCGGCGTTGCCGGCCGTGTCATAGAGACCCAGAGGGTTGGGCTTTCTGGATCCCACGGGCGAGAGGGCGGCTTTCCCCTGTCCGTCCTTGTAGATGGCGTAGTCGGACAGCGCGCTGTCCTCGGCCATGGAGAAGAAGGGCTGCTGGCGGTAGTTGGTTGATTCATTCTGCCCGCCTCTGGCCGCATACTCCCATTCCGCCTCGGTAGGCAGACGCACGTAGCCCGTATTTCGCGTGTCGTCCTTGAAGGTCGGCAGGATGCCCGGATGATTGGCCAGCAGCCATTCCGTGTAGCGCTCGGTGAAGAGCATGGCTTCGTACCAGCTGATGCCGGTCACGGGCAGATCGCCGCCTTGCGTGTCGGCGGCGGAAGCGGCGTTAGCCTGGTCCATGACGGCCGCAAACTGCGCCCGCGTGACCTCGTACTTGGCGATGAGATAGTAGAAAAACTGGCCGTCGGCATCCGCGGGCAGGCTCTGCTTCCACTGCGCGGGCACATCGTCTCCCGAGAAGGGCGCGGAGATAAGGGCGCGGTAGCGGGTGTCATAGACCGCGCGGCCGGATTCCGGCTCGTCGGCGGCGCCGAGAGTGGCCTCAAGGGGCCAGAGATAGCCGCGCGCGGGCACGGCCACCACGCGGAAGACCATGGACAGTCCTCCCGGCATGGGCATGGCAATGTCCCTCTCGGCCTGTTTGTCCGGCTGCGGATTGCAGGCGGCCGCACTGGACCCGCCGTTCAGAAAGGGCAGGGCCAGGCCCGGATCGGGCGCAGCCCCCAGCAGCAGGGAGCTGCAGGCCAGGGTAAGCCCCGCTCTGGCAAGGAATTGTTTGAAACGGCCGAAGGACGGATGTCTGAACTGATGTCTGCCGATACGGCGCACGGCGGCGGTCCCGGATTCCACGAATGACCTCCAGATGAGGAAGAGGCAGGCTGCGCCTGCGCTGACTTTGAATGCTTTGCTGTAAGTTCTGTTGTGCCGCGTCTATTTGGATTTGGCAGGCTTGGTGAGCTGCGCGTGCACGGCCGCGGGCTTGAGACGCGCGCCCTTCAGCAGCTGATTGTAATGGCCGCTCGCGATCTTGAGCAGACGGGACATTTCAGAATTATAGAAATTCTTCTCACTGCCGTAGAGCGCAGCCAGAGAGTCCAGGGCCGCCTTCACGTCCTTTCTGTCGCTGTCAGCCCTGATTTCCATGAGGCTGACCACATACAGATTTAGAACGTTGTCGATGAACTGATTGAAATTCCTGATGGATCGTTTGGAACTGTCAATTAGCTTCTGCCATTCCTCCGCTTCACTAGGCTCCTGCTTCAGCATGAATTCCCTGCTTTTGAGCTGCCTCTCCTCCACGGTCTTGCGGTATTCGTAATGGCCTACGGCCTTCAGCGTCATGAGGCAGTTCTGCAGTCTGGATTCGATGGCCGCAAGATGGGCCTTGCGCTGCAGATCGGCATTCTTTTCCAGCTGGCTGCGCAGGGAGACAAGGTTGCCGCGCACGCTTTCGCTGCCGGTCTGCTCGATCAGCCTGTTCAGGTCCTTTATCAGGGCCGTGTTGTCGACACTTTCGGCCGCGCCGCCTGCCCTGCCGTATTCCTTGTTCACGGCCTCCATGCGGCCGCCGCCGGGCGTGTTGATGCCGGAGATGACCGGGCGGAAACCCAGGTCCCTGGTCTTCAGGGCGCCGTCCTTCAGGAAGAGGGCGGCCTCCTCGCGGCGACCGGGCAGGATTTCCTCCCTGGAGGACAGGAAGGAGCCGCCCTTGCGCACAAAGCCGCCGGACGAGCCCAGCAGATGGCCGGCCACAGAGAAGCGGAAGCCGTCCAGCGTCATTTCGGCCGCGTTGCCGGCCGTGTCGTGCAGGCCCAGGGGATTGGGTCTGCGCGAGCCTATGCCGGCCAGACTGTCCGCTCCGTGCGAGGTGCCTTCCTGACGGTAGACCGCGTAGTCCGGATAGGAGTACTGCGCCTCCATGGTGAAGAAGTCCTGCTGCTGGCCCGGCTTCACGCCGTTCTGGCCGCCCAGGGCGGCGTATTCCCATTCGGCTTCGGTGGGCAGACGCAGAAAGCCGGTGTTGGCGCTGTCTTTGCTGAAGGAGGGCAGGGCGTCGGGATGATTGTTCAGCAGCCAGTCCGTGTAGCGCTCGGTGAAGAGCATGGCCTCGAACCAGCTGATGCCGGTGGCCGGCCTGGCATCCTCGGTCTTCAGGCTCGCGGTGTCGCAGGACGGGTCCATGACCGCCCTGTACTGCAGACCGCTGACCTCGTATTTGGCCACCAGATAGTAGCGGTACTTGCCGCGGTCTGCCGCCGGCACGCTGCCGAGCCAGGCCTCGGGCAGATCCTTCGCCGTGAAGGGGGCCGAGAGCGTGGTTCTGTAGCTGCTGTCGTAGATGCTGCGGCCCGTGTCCACGCTCACGATGCCGAGGCTTGCCGGCATGGGCTTGAGATAGCCTTCCACCGGCACGGCGGCGAGGCGGAAGACCATCGAAAGGCCCCTGGGCATGGGCAGGACAATGTCTCCGTCCGCGGGCTTCGGATCCCAGGTGTCCTGCAGGTTCACCGCGCCCTTGAGCTTGAGTGCTGCGTGCCCCGCGTCGGGCAGGGCGCCGCCGAAAAGCAGGGCGGCCGCAAGCGAGAGGGCGCAGGCGCAGGTCTTCGCTTTCAGACGAAGGCCGGACTGGGCGCGGCATAAAGCGAGGGCGGGTCTAGACATCGCGGATAACCTCCGAGGGCTCGATCCTGGTGCTGTGCAGGGCCGGCCCGAGCGCGGCCAGCAGGGAGATGCCGATGGCAAGGCCCGCGGCCATCAGGAAGTGCACGGGCAGAAGCCGGCACACCTCGCCGGACTGCAGGGCCTCGGCAAAAAGGGTGTTGAGAATGGTGGAGAAGGCCGCGTAGGCGCCGATGGCGGCCAGCGAGCCGACGAAGGCGGTGAGGAAGG
>JAUNSE010000127.1 GCA_030539415.1 Desulfovibrionaceae bacterium | reverse complement strand
GCCCTGGCGCAGCGGATCGAGCCCGCGGCAAGGCCCCTGCGGAGAAGATCCGAGTCCGCGGCCTCATCGCCGTCAAGGCAGTTGAGGCGCCAGCAGGCCGGGCCGATGCCGGCCGCGGCCGCCTTTTCCAGCAGCGGCCGCGCGGCCTCCTCGTCCTTTTCCAGCCCCTCGCCTCTCGCCAGCCTGTCGCCGAGCAGCCAGGAGGCGTACCCCGAGCCGGCCTTTGCCAGCTGGCGGAGCCTAGCGCAGGCAGCCCCGAAGGCTTCGGGTCTTGCCAGATCCTCCTCCAGGGAGGCGGCCTCGCTGTCGCGCTTCCTGCCCCTGCGGGTCTTCAGCCACGCCGAGCAGTCCTCGGCCGGAATCCAGTCCGGGGAAAAGCTGAATTTTTCGCCGACGAATCCGGCAAAGGCGTCTTTCCTTTCAGTCATGTCCTTTCTCCCTCGCCGCGCCGCCCGCCGCGCTTCCTGTCTCTGCGCCTGCGCCCCGCACCCGAAGGCGCGCCGGGCGTGAAATCCCGGCAGACCGCGCCGCCCGACTTCAGGAGGGCCTGCCTCTGCTCGTAGGTCGGCATGGGCCGGCCGCCGATGCCGTGCAGGAGCAGCTCCTGCGTCGCGAGGGGCGAGGCTTCGGCCGCGGCCGCGAACGCGGCTGCGGCGGGCCAGGTGCTGGCGTTCCTGATGCCGAGCTTCGCAAGCCCGAGATTTTTGGCAAAGGCCGCTGCCGCCGTCCTGGTGCGTTCGTTTTCCCCGAGGGCCGAGAAGCCCGCGGCAATCCAGTGCAGCACGGCCATGTCCCGCTCCATGACGGCATTGTGGAGGCGCTCCGCGAGCATCTGGCCCGCGGCGGCGTTCGACTCCCTGACGTCCGCCTCCGGCGCCGGGGCTCTGAGCTGCAGAAGACCGTTGTCGACATGCATCAGGGCATCGTCCTGATGGAGCAGGAAGACTATGGTCCTGCGCCGCTCCTCCGCGGTGACCGGATTGCCGCCCTCGACCTCTCCCTTCAGCACGCCGCGGCAGTTCAGGGCGAGCAGGGTCATGGAGCGGCGGTCGTTCTTGAAAAAGCCCTCGCGGGCCAGGGCGAAGCCTCTGGCCGTGTCCTGCGGCAGGCCGTACAGGCCGAAGAGATGCGCTTCGGCCAGCATGCCGCAGGCCCTGCCGTCATGGCGTTCCAGCATGGATTCCAGAAGCCCGATGCCCTTCCTCACGCTGTCCTCTTCGCCAGTCAGGTCCAGCAGGCGCAGATGGGCCAGCCTTGCGAGAGCCTCCGTGCCGCCCGCTTCGGCCGCGGCGCGCACCAGCGTCAGGCCGTCCGCGACCATGCCGAGCCTTTCGGCGTTCGGGGCGAGGCACATGGACCAGCCGATTCTCGCGGCATCGGTGTCGGCGCCCCTCCGGGCCGCCTCGACCATCATCTGCAGGGCCTCGCCGGCTGTCCCCCTGTCCGCGGCGTGCCTGTACAGAGCCTGGCCGAACTGCAGGATGGAGCAGCTGTCCTTTTTGGCGCAGCCCGGCTTCAGCAGACGGATGGCCCTGTCCGACTCGTTGTTCAGCAGCGCCCGCTCGGCCAGGAGGCAGGCCGCCTCGAGCGAGCCGAGGTCGCAGGCGGCCGCAAGCGATGTGTCGGCCCCCTCGTCATTCGGATTGAGCAGGTGGGAGCGCGTGTATTCCCTGCCGAGGCGGGTGACGGCCGGGGCGATGAAGCTGAGCCCGGCCTCCATGAGCATCTTGGCGGCCCTGGTGCGCGTGTCGGCATGCAGCGAAAGCTCCCTGCGCGTGTCGATGATGTCCAGCAGCGCCTCGAGACAGGGCCAGCTGCCCTGTTCCGCGGCATCAAGGAGCAGCGCCTCGAGCGCCGCGGCGTCCTCGTCATTCAGGCGGACGCGGTTGGCCGCCCACTCTTCGGCCAGAGCCCTGGCGCAGCGGGCCGAGCCCGCGCGCATGCCGGCGAGGAGCCATTCGGCATCGTCAGCGGCTTTGGGATCCAGACAGTGCAGCCCCCAGCAGGCGGCGCCGATGCCGCCTTTGGCGGCCTTTTTCAGCATCCTGCGCGCGGTCTTCGCGTCCTTTGCCAGGCCGTCGCCTCTGGAGAGCCTGTCGCCGAGCAGCCAGGCCGCGTACTCGCAGCCGGCCCTCTCCAGTTCGACGAGCCTCGCGCAGGCGGCCTCGAAGTTCTCGGGGCGCCGCATCTGCCGCTCCAGGGCCGCGGCCTCCTGCTCCTTTTTGCGGCGGCTGCGCTGCGCGAGCCAGACCGTGCAGCTGTCGGCCGGCACCAGATGTTCGTTGAAGGCGCGAATCTGCGGAAACGTCCGCTCGCCGCCGGGGAAGAATGGGGGCATTGTCTCTCCTCTCGCCGCGGCCTGTCCGCCGCGCATGCGTGCTTCGTGTTCGTGAGCTCCTGCCGGCGCTCCGCTATTTCCTGCGGCGGGCCCTGCGGCGCTCCGCCCTTCGTCTGTCGTTTCCCCTCTTTCTGTCCGAGGTGCCCGCGCGGGACGCGGAGGCGCCTGTCAGAACGATCGGCGCGAGCATGCCGTCCCCTTCGTCATCCTCATCCTCATCGTCGTCCGTGCCGTCACCGGGCCGGAGCCTGGGCAGCGCGTCGCCCGGCCGTTCCGCGGCCATGGCCGCCAGGCCGGCAAGCCCCTCGCGGTCCGCGATGCGCACGCCGAACTCGCCGGAGAAGGCTTCGACGGCACGCTGCCAGCCGCCGGGCGCGTCCCCGGTCCCGGCCGCCGGCTTTCCCGCCATGTCCGCGACGAGGCGGATGACGGCCATCTCCCGGTGCTGCAGGGCGAGCGTGAAGGCCTGCGCGAGAGTGCGCCCGTCCTCGGCCGGATCGTCCCTCTTCCCGTCCGGGGAGGCGATGCGGGAGAGAAGCGCGTGCGTGCTGAAAAGCGGCTCTCCGCTGCGCAGCAGGTAGTCGGCCAGGCGCCCGGCCTCCCTGTCCGCAATGATCCGTTCCGCCGCGGGAGGGCCCGCCACGGCGCCGGCGCGTATCAGCAGAAGCAGCGCCATGGAGCGGGAATTGTCCAGATCCAGTCCGGCCAGCGCCGCGACGACGCCCCGCTCCGGATCCTTTGCCAGCCCGTGCAGGCCCAGCAGGAAGATGGAGGCAAGCTCCCCGCAGGCGCGGCCGTCCCCGCGGCGCTTCGCCTCCTCCAGCAGGGCCAGCGCCCCGTCGGCGCCTCTTCTGCCGCCGTCCAGGCCCAGCAGGGCCAGACGGGCCAGATACAGGCGGGCCGCATCGCTGTCCGCTTCCAGCGCGGCCTCCAGCACGCGCATGCCGCAGGCGATGCCGGCCGCGGAACCCGCCTCGGACGAGGTCCGGCACATGGCCCAGCCGGTCTCGGCGGCCTGCTCGGCCTCGCCTGCGCGGCAGGCCTCCAGGCAGAGGCCGACTGCCGCCTCATGATTTCCGTGCGGGCCGTCGAGGGCGTACAGCACCACGGCGAGCAGGGCCCCGGCTCTGGCGCAGCCCCTGTCGAGGCTTGCCTGCAGAAGCTCCAGTATCGGGCCCGGATCGTCTCTCCGGTCCATGCGCAGTTCGGCCAGGCGGCAGCCGGCCTCGGCCGAGCCCCCGTTCCAGGCGCGCTCCAGCAGCTGTTCGGCGCTCCAGGCCCCGGACACGGAAAGCGCGCCCGTGTCGCACAGCACGCCCAGGCGCAGCAGGGCCGGGACAAAGCCGTCATTGACCGCGTACTGCAGCAGGGTGGTGGCGTATTTCGTCAGCAGGTCGAACTGCGGTGCGGCGGCCTTTCTGAGGCAGACGCTCAGCAGCAGGTCCAGGGCGTCCCAGCTGCCGCGCTTCGCGGCCGCAAGGAGCGTCCGGGCGACCGTTTCCGCCTCGTCCGCCGTGAGGCGCGCCCGCGAGGAGAGCCAGAGCCCTGCCAGGCGCAGGGCGCAGCCCGGCCAGTCCGCCTGCGCGCCGGCAAGAAGGCGCCTTGCGAGCGCGGCGCGCTCCTCGTCCGTCTCCGGCCGGCAGAGATCGGCCCGGAGCGCGCAGGCCGCGCCTATGCCGGCTTCCGCGGCCCGATCGAGCAGAACCCGCGCGGCCGCAGGGTCCTGATCCGGTCCCTCCTGGGCCAGCATGGAGCCCGAGATCCAGGCCGCCCAGGCCGATCCGCCGTCACCAAGCTCGCGCAGCCTCGCGCGGGCCCAGGCGCGGGTGTCCGGGGCGGCCAGCCTGCTCTCGAGAGCCCGGGCCTCCCTGTCCGCGTCGGAGCCGCGGCTCTTCAGCCAGGCCTCGGCGGCCCCGTCCTCGGAAGGCGGGCCCGCGTGAAAGGAGCCGGCCGGAGGGACGCCCAGAAGCTTTCTCACAAGTTTTCCCAGCATGATGTCCTTCCGGCCGCCGCTACTGCCTGCGGCGCGCCCTGCCGTCGGACAGGGGCGCGTCGAAGGAAGCGGTCTCTCCCTCGCGGGCGAGGGCGCTCTCTATGCGGTCGAGGAGCCTGCAGGCCTCCTCAATGCCGGCATCGCAGGCCTGAGACAGCAGCGGCGCCGCGGCATCGCACTCCCTGGTCAGGCTGTCGCGGGTCAGTCTCCTGCCCAGAAGCCAGGCCGCCCAGGCCGAGCCGCCCTCGGCGAGCCTGGTCAGCCTGGCGAAGGCCGGCGGGAAGGCGTCGCCGGCGCTGCCGCTCTCCAGAGCCTCTGCCAGGGTCTCGGCCTGCCTGTCCCGCTCGTCGCCAAAGACCGCGAGCCATTCGGCAGGGGGCATGCGCGCAGGCTTGTCGGAGAGACCCGGCTCTCCCTGTCCGGCTGCCGCCGCGTCCATTGCGCTGCTGTGCGCGCTTTCAGTCATGACTGCTCCAGTGACGCCCCGAACCTTTTGCCCGGCGGCGCGGGGCGTGAAGAGGCGCTGCCGGAGGGTGAAACATGGCGCGGAGAGAAATTACCCGCAAAAGCGAAGTTCTATCCGAAGGGCGCCGCTCAGGTCAAATTCCATCGGGCGCGGTCCGGCGGACGGAGCCGGGGAGGGACGTCATTTCTTCGAGCGGCCCTGCTTCCTGCGCTGGCGCTCCTTTTTCCGGGCCTTCCGCTTCTCCTCGGCGTCTTTTTGTGCGGTCCGCTCCGCGCCTTTGTCCGTTCTGACCGGGGCGCGGACGGCCGGGCTTTCGCCGCCAAGCTCGCGCAGCGCAGCCAGGGGGTCGGCCGCGGCCCGGGCAGCGAAGGCGGCAAGGTCGTCCCGCGTCTCCATGCGCACGCAGGGCAGAAGGTGGGCCGCGCCGCGCGCGGCGGTGTCGGCGGCCTCACCCTGAGGGAGCCGGGCTGCGAGCCGGGCGAGGAGGCGGAGCAGGGACAGATCCATCTCCTCAATCCCCTTGCGCAGCAGCCAGCCGAAGGTCCTGCCGGCCTTTTCCGGATTGGCCGTCCGGTTCTGCCCGGGAAGCGGAGTCATCTGGAGGGCGGTCTGCATCGCGCCGATCAGCGGCTCGCCGCGCGCGTTCAGAAAGTCGACCAGTTCCGGGAGGGCGTCCATGGTGACGGGGTTGCTGTCGGCCGGGGGGAGGTCCGTCTCCCCCAGGCGGTTCAGGACAAGCAGGGCCATGGAGCGCTGATCGTGCAGATCCCAGCCCGCAAGGGCGCAGGCCAGGCCTTTCTGCCAGTTGGCCGCAATGCCGTGCAGGCCGTACAAGTATATGTCCGCCAGGGCGCCGCAGGCCTCCGGACAGCGCTCGCGCATGAGCGTCTCGAGCGTCTTCAGAGCCTTTGCCGCGTGCTTCGGCCGGGTATCCCGTCCGCTCAGATTGAGCAGGGCCAGGCGGGCGCGCGCAAGCGGCGAGCGCTGCGCGACCAGTTCCAGCAGGGCGACCGCCTTCGGGTGAGCGCGATCGATCCTTCCCCTGACGGGCAGGCAGATCCGCCAGAGGCAGTCGGCGGCCGTCTCGAAGGCGGTGTCGGTGCAAAGGGCCTGTGCGACGAGGACAAATCCTTCGGCGAAGGCCGCATCATCGCCGCCGGCCCTGTCGCACAGCTCCCGGCCCAGCAGTGCGCGGGCCCTGTCGCTGCCCTTGTCGACGACCTTGTACAGTATC
>JAUNSE010000126.1 GCA_030539415.1 Desulfovibrionaceae bacterium | reverse complement strand
GTGCTCTCGTCATGCCCGCTTTCTGTCCGGGGCAGTCCGGCGTACGCCCCGGCCGGCCGGCGGAAGGACGGCTGGACGGCAGGCTCATGCGCAAAGGAGGGCGGGAGCACCCGCTCCCGCCCTCCTCATGAAAGCTTCTGTTTTTCCGCTCCTTCGCGGCCGGCGGCCTACTCGAAGTAGGCGCGGCCGAACTCGAGCGCCTTCAGATTCACGGCCTGCAGCTTGGGCGGCAGGAAGCGGCGCAGCGCATCCTCGAAGACATCCACGCCGAAGGGCAGCAGGCCCGAGGCGCAGACCGCGGCCAGAAGCACGGTGTTTCCGGCCTGCATGGCTCCGGCCTTGATGCCGAGTTCGCGGCAGGGCAGGAAGTGGCTGGCGCTGGCCGCAGCCTCCACCTTGGCGCGTATTTCGTCCATGGTGGGGTACTGCTCCACACCCAGAGCCACGCTCACGGGAGCCATGGCGTCCGAGCTGGAGAAGACCACGCCGCCGGGACGCAGATAGCCCAGGCCGCGCAGGGTTTCCAGAGGCTCGAAGCCGAGAATGATGTCGGCCTCGCCGGGCTCGAGCTTGGGAGAGCGCCAGCCCCCCATGAGCAGCACGGATTCGACCACGCCGCCGCGCTGGGCCATGCCGTGCACCTCGCCGGCCACCACGTCCACGCCGGCATGCAGGGCCGTGCGGGCCAGAAGAGCGGTCGCCGTCAGCGACCCCTGTCCGCCCACGCCGGTAAAGTAGATGCGAAGTTTCTTGTTGGCGTCCATGCTTCCTCCTCCTTAGCCGCGCTGCGCAAGCTTGAAGCTCTTGGGCGCGACCTGCAGGCACACGCCGCAACCCGTGCACAGTTCCTCGTCCACCGCGTACTCGCCGTTTCTGCGGCAGAAGGCGGGACAGGCGAAGGTGTCGAAGCAGCGCCTGGTGTCCTCGTTCTGGGCCGCGACAACAGCATAGCGCTCGCCGCCCTTGTGCAGGGCGCGGCGGGCGTACAGCGCGCAGGGCTCCTCGGCAATGAGGACGCGCACGCCGGTCATTTCCCTGAATTCGCCAAGGGCGCGGGTCACGGACTTGAGGTTGAAGGACTTGACCTTCCTGATCTGGGTGACGCCCAGGCCGCGCACGATGGACTCGATGTCCAGATGGACGCACAAATCGCCCAGCTGGTCCTGCAGCATGCCGGGATTGGGCTGGTGGCCGGTCATGGCCGTGGTGCCGTTGTCCAGAATGACCAGCACCACATCCATGCGGTTGAACACGGCATTGGCCAGGCCCGTCATGCCGGAATGGAAGAAGGTGGAGTCGCCGATGAAGGCCACCACCGGGCGTTTGGCCACCATGGCGAAGCCGGAGCCGCCGGAGACCGAGGAGCCCATGCAGAAGAGAAAGTCCGCGCAGCGCAGCGGGGGCAGCATGCCCAGAGTGTAGCAGCCGATGTCGCTTGAGTAGACGGCCTCGTCGCCGAATGTCTGCCTGGCCGCGTAGAAGACGGCTCTGTGGGAGCAGCCGGCGCAGAGGTTGGGCGGGCGCTTCGGCAGGTCGGGAACGGCGGGCGTCGCGCGCCTGCGCGGGGCCTCGCCCAGAAAGTCGGCCAGCGCCTCGGTGAGAAGCGGCGTGGAGTATTCGCCCTGAATTGTCAGTATGTCGCCCTTGCCGGTGATGGCCGTGCCGAGCCCGGCCTTCTGGGCAATGACGCGCACGCCGGTCTCAAGCAGGGGGTCGTTCTCCTCCACAACCAGCACCTTGCTGCAGGCCGCCAGGAAGGAGCGGATGCGGCCTTCGGGAAGCGGCCAGGTCATGCCGAGCTCCAGCACGCGCACCCTGTCCTGCCAGCCGCAGGCTTCCAGCGCGTCGCTCACATAGTTTCTGGACACGCCGGAGACGATGATGCCGGCGTCGGGCTGACACGCGGGCACGGTCTCCATGGTGAAGGGGCTTGTCTCGGCAATGGCCATGGCTCTGGCCATATTCTCCTCAAGCACCTTGTGGCGGACTTTGGCCACGGCCGGCACGGGGACGAAGCGCATGGGATTGCGCCTGAACTCCACGATGGGCTCGGGTTCGGCCGGCAGATCGCCGAAGCGCACCGCGCCGCGCATGTGGTTCACGCGGGTGGTGGTGCGCAGGAGCACGGGCTGCTCGAGCTCTCTGGCCACGCGGAATGCCTCGCGGGTCATGTCCTTGGCCTCCTGAGCCGAACAGGGTTCGAAACAGGGAAGAGACGCGGCTCTGGCGTAATTGCGGTTGTCCTGCTCGTTCTGCGAGGAGTGGAAGCCGGGATCATCGGCCGAAAGCACGACCAGACCGCCGGGCAGTCCGGTGTACGCCGAGGTGAACAGGGGGTCGGCGGCAACGTTGACGCCCACATGCTTCATGGTGACCAGAGCCTTGCCGCCGGCGAGGGCGGCGCCGCAGGCCACTTCCATGGCGACCTTCTCGTTGACAGAATACTGCATCAGATAACGGCTGCCAGTGCCGCCAATGCGGCGGAACGTGTCCGGCACTTCCGAAGACGGCGTGCCGGGATAACAGGTCACGACATGCACGCCGGCTTCAAGGGCACCGCGCACTATGGCCTCGTTGCCCAGAAGGAGGTGGCACTCGTCCCGTTTCCCGTCAAGCAGGGGATTGCTCATAAATACTCCTCGGCGACTCTTTCCCAGTCCGGGACAGCGACGCCCTGTCCGGTGAAAAGCCCCGCCCCGGCGCGGTGGACGCCTGAGCGGGGCAGAAAATTCTATTCGGCCTCGGCTTTGCCGGCCTTGGCCATGGCCCGGAGCTCCATCGCGCGGGTGGCGCTGTACTCCCTGTCGAGATCGGTGGCCGCCGTGGCGGCAAGATCCTCGTAGGTTTTCGCCGCGAGTTCGTGGTCCCCGGCGCGCGCCGCGCCTTCGGCCAGCATCATCTTCACCTGCAGCCCCGTCTCCTGGGTCAGTCTGGGCTGCAGGGCCTGCAGCACCTTCACGCCTTCGGCGTACCTGCCCGAGGACAGCATCTCGCCGGCCTGATTGATGGCCGCGGCCAGGCCCAGAGGACTGTCATAGTCCGCCTGCGCCACAATGCCGTAGGCTTCGGCAGCCTTCTCTCTGTTGTTCTGGGCCGCGGCGCTCTGCGCAAGCGACACGGCCACGGCCGAACGCATGGAGGCGGGGCAGTCCTGTCCCAGCTTCTCGAGATCGGCAATCTGCTGCGCATCGGCCGGACGGGCCATGATCTTCGCCATGGCGTCCAGCGTCTCCTCCTGGCGGCTGTTCTCCACATAGCGGAAGATGGCCGTTCCCACGAGGGCGACAATGAGCAGAACAATGATGCCCACCAGAACTTTGGCGTACTTTGTGATGAACATCAGAAGCGGGCGGCTCTCGGCTGCGACCTCAGACTGAATGTTCCCCATCAGGGTCGGATCGGCGGTCAGAGGCCTGTTATCAACACGGGGCATGTAGAGATTCTCCTTGGACAATGGACACGCGGGCGGCGGGCCCGGCCCGCGGCGCCGCATGCGGGGCGGCAGGACGTTCGCTCCGTCCTGCCGCATCCATGCGGTTTTGCTGTGCGCGCATTCCGCCCGATGCCGCTTGCGGCGCCGCGGTGGCGCCGGGCGGCACAAGGCGTTCAGCGGCTACTTGTTGAAGAGCATTTCCTGGTAGGTGGGCAGGGACCACAGGTCCTCGGGCAGTTCGCATTCGAGGCTGTCCGCCACCTCGCGGACGGCGTTCATGGCCGGCAGCACCTCGGTGCAGTAGCGCTGGGCCTGCTTCTGCAGGTCGGACTCGGCGCCGGCCTCGGCCATGACGGCCTCAAGCTCTGCCGTGCGCTCCTGCAGGGCGCGCATGTGCCCGGTCACGAGGTCGAAGGTCTTTGTCTGGAACTCGCGCCCCATGGCCTTGATGGCCGCGCAGGTCTCGGCCAGCTGCTTCTGGAAGGCCAGGGCGGCCGGATAGATGCTGGTTCGGGCCATGCGCACGGTGAGCACGGACTCGGTGCGTATGGTCTTGCAGTACTGCTCCAGATAGATTTCGGTTCTGGCCCTGATTTCGGCCGGATTCATGATGCCCAGACGCTCGTAGAGTTCCACGACCTCGGGCGTCTGCAGCACGGGAATGGCCTCGGGAGTGTTGTGGAAGTTGGGCAGGCCGCGGCGCTCCGCCTCCTGATGCCAGACCTCGGAGTAGCCGTCGCCGTTGAAGATGACGGCGCTGTGCTCTTCCATGACGTGGCAGACAAAGCTCTGCAGCGCGTCGTTGAAGGTCTTGCCGCCCTTCATCTCCCTTTCCAGCCAGTCGGCCGCATAGCCCAGGGAATCCGCCATCATGGCGTTGAGAGCAGTGATGGAGTCGGCCGCGGACTGGCTGGAGCCAAGGGCGCGGAACTCGAAGCGGTTGCCCACGAAGGCGATGGGGCTTGTGCGGTTGCGGTCGCCGGGATCCCTGGGCAGGGACAGCAGGGTGTCCACGCCGATGTCCATCACGGCCTTCTTCGCGCCGGACTCGGCCTGCTCAAGGTGGCCGGAGCGGAAGGCCGCCAGCACCTCGGTCAGCTGATCGCCCAGGAAGATGGACATGATGGCCGGCGGGGCCTCGTTGGCGCCAAGACGGTGATCATTGCTGGCGCTGGCCACGGTGGCCCTGAGCAGGCCGCCGTACTTGTGCACGGCGCGGATCAGGGCGCAGCAGAAGATCAGGAACTTGGCATTGGAATGGGGCGTGTCGCCGGGATTGAAGAGAGAGCCCAGCTCGGCATTGCCCACTGAATAGTTCAGATGCTTGCCCGAACCGTTGATGCAGTTGAAGGGCTTTTCATGAAGCAGGCACTTCAGGCCGTGATGCTTGGCCACATTGCGCAGGGCCGCCATGATCATATGGTTGTGATCGACGGCCACGTTGGCCTGCTCGAAGACCGGAGCGATTTCGTACTGGCTGGGCGCGACCTCGTTGTGGCGGGTGCAGACCGGCACGCCGAGCTTGTACAGCTCGCGCTCGGCCTCCATCATGAAGGAGAGCACGCGCTGCGGGATGACGCCGAAGTACTGATCGCTGAATTCCTGTCCCTTGGCCGGACGGGCGCCGAAAAGGGTGCGGCCGGCCATCAGCAGATCCTGGCGGGCGAAGGTGTAGTTGTTGTCGATGAGGAAGTATTCCTGCTCGAGGCCGGCAAAGGCCACCACGGGCAGGTCGCACTTCACGTCGAACAGATCCAGCACGCGCTTGGCCTCGCGGCCGAGAGCCTGGCCGGAGCGCAGCATGGGTGTCTTCTTGTCGAGCACCACGCCGGTCCAGGAGAGGAACATGGTGGGAATGCAGAGCACCGTGCAGTTGGGGGCTTCCTGCAGGTAGGCTGGGCTCGTCACATCCCAGGCCGTGTAGCCGCGCGCCTCGAAGGTGGAGCGCAGGCCGCCGGAGGGGAAGGAGGAGCCGTCGGCCTCGCCGCGGATGAGCATGGAGCCCGAGAATTCCGCGATGACGCCGCCATGGCCGTCGGGCATGAGGAAGCTGTCGTGCTTCTCGGCCGTCTGGCCGGTCAGGGGGTAGAAGATGTGGGTGTAGTGGGTGGCGCCGTGCTCGATGGCCCAGTCCTTCATGACGGCGGCGACGGTGTCGGCAATGGCCGGATCCAGCGTCTCGCCGTAGCGGATGGTCTTGGTCAGGGAGCGGTAGACGGCTTTGGGCAGACGCTCGCGCATCACCTTGTCGTTGAAGACATTGCAGCCAAAGATCTGGGTGGGCTTTACTTCGCGGAAGTTGAAGCCCGCGGATTCGGGATTGTAGGTGGTAATGGCCTGGATGGCGCTCTGCCGCGCGCTCGTCTTGCTCATAGGTGCCTCCGGGGCAAGGCCTGCTTTTGATGGGGGGAGATGCGGAGTGGCTGCTTGTCCAGCCTTGAGCCGTCTAGCTGACGGAAAGAATCTCGATGTCGAAGATCAGGTCCTTGCCGGCCATGGGGTTGTTGGCGTCAAGGACGATTTCGGTGTCGGTCACTTCGGAGATGACGGCGTACATGGCGGCGCCCTGCTCGTTGGTCAGCTGAATGGGCGTGCCGACTTCGGC
>JAUNSE010000125.1 GCA_030539415.1 Desulfovibrionaceae bacterium | reverse complement strand
CGAGAAGCGCACCGGCGGCCATATGGCAAAGCCGCCTGTCTCCCTGAGCCGGCTCTCGAACCACGGGTCGCGGTAGTCGGTCAGCAGGGGCAGTTCGCCGCCGTAGTCCCGCTCCGTGTAGTCGCAGGCGACGGGCACGCGCCATTCGCCCTCATACCGCACGAGCAGCGGCCTGTCGTTGGCGATGAGCTCGGCCAGAAGGGCGGCGGCAAGCAGCAGGCAGAAGAGGCGCAGCGACCAGAGGGCCGGCCTGTTCGTCCGGAAGTTCCGCCAGAAGCGTGCGGCGCGGCTCATCAGGCGCCCCTCTTCTCGAAATCGATGCGCGGGTCCGTCAGCACGGCGGTCAGATCCCCCAGCAGCGAGCAGACAAGCCCCATGAGGGTGAAGATGTACAGCGTTCCGAACATGACCGGATAGTCGCGCTGCAGGGCCGCCTCGAAACCCAGAAGCCCAAGGCCGTCCAGGGAGAAGACCGTCTCGATGAGGATCGAGCCGGCAAAGAGCATGCGCAGAAAGGTGCCCGGCAGGCCGGCTATGACCACCAGCATGGCGTTGCGGAAGACATGGCGGCAGAGCACGGCCCGCTCGGTCAGCCCCTTGGCCCTGGCCGTGTCCACATAGGCTCTGCCGAGCTCCTCCAGAAAGCAGTTGCGCGTGAGCAGGGTCAGCCCCGCGAAGCCGCCGAGGCTCAGCGAGAGAACTGGCAGGGTGATGTGGTGCAGGTAGTCGGCCGCGGCCGTCCAGAAGTCCATCTGCGCGAAGCCCGGCGAGTGCAGGCCGCGCAGGGGGAAGATCTGCAGATAGCTCCCCCCGGCGAAGACCACGATGAGCAGCATGGCCAGCAGAAAGGCCGGGATGGCATTGAGGGCGGTGACGGCGAGGCCCGAGCAGACATCGAAGCGGCTGCCGCGGCGCACCGCTCTGGCCATGCCCAGGGGAATGGATACCAGGTAGATGACAAGCGTGCTCCACAGGCCGAGCGAGATGGAGATCGGCAGACGCTCGGCAACGAGTTCCATGACCGAGCCGCCCCTGAAGAGGGAGTCGCCGAAGTCGAACCGCAGATAGCGCAGGATCATGGAGAGATAGCGCTCGTGCAGCGGCCTGTCGAAGCCGTACAGCCTCTCGATGGCGGCCAGGGCCTCGGGCGGCAGTCCCCGGCTGGCGGAAAAGAGGCCCTCCCCGTCCGCGGCCGGCGCGTCGGCGCTGCCGGACAGCTGTTCCATGAAGGCGTCGCCCTGCCCCTCCATGCGGGCGATGAACTGCTCCACCGGCCCGCCAGGAGCCAGCTGCACCAGAAAGAAGTTGACGGTCAGGATGATGAACAGCGTGGGGATGATGAGCAGCAGGCGCCGCAGAATGTAGCCCTTCATCGCGCTTCTCCCTCCGCATCCGTTCCGTCCCCGGCCGGCACGGCGGTGTGCCAGCTCCACAGGGCGAGTCCCTCGCGCGGGCCGTTTTCGGGACGCGCGACGCGGTCCTTCCATCGGGCGCAGAAAATCGAGGGCGAGTACCAGCCCGGCACGGCGTAGAAGCCGTGCCGCAGCACCCGGTCCAGGGCCCGCGCCGCCGCAATCTGATCGTCCTTCGAGGACGCCGCGACGAGCCGCTCTGTCAGCGCGTCGACCGCCGGGTCGCTGATGCCCGCGTAATTGCGGGAGCCTGGCGCCGCGGCTGCGGCGCTGCCCCAGAAGCCGCGCTGCTCGCTGCCCGGATTGACGCTCTGGCGCACGCTGCCCATGACCGCGTCGAAATCGAAGCTCCGCACCCTGTTCACGTACCGGGTCTGGTCGAGGCGGTCGATGTCCATGGTGACGCCCACGCGTTCCAGATTGCGGCGCAGGGGCATGAGCACGCGCAGCATGGACGGAGAGACCATGATGACAGAGAAGCGGAAGGGTCGGCCCTTCGCGTCGACCATCCGCCCCCTCTCCAGCCGCCAGCCGGCGGCTTCGAAGAGACGGACAATTTCGGGCAGCCGCCCGCGGATGCTGCCGGAGCCGTCGGACGCCGGCCAGACCGGCAGGGGGCCGAAGACTTCGGGCGCGAGCCTGTCCCGGAACTCTTCGAGCAGCGCAAGCTCGCGGCCTTCCGGATGCCCGCGCGCGGCCAGGGGCGAGCTGGAGAAGAAGCTTTCCGAGCGCGCGCAGGCATTGTGGAACAGCGCCCGGTTTATCCACTCGAAGTCAAAGCACAGCGCCACGGCCCGGCGCACCCGCGCGTCCCTGAAAATTTCGCGCCTCGTGTTGAGGAAGATGCCGGACATGCCCTGCGGCCTGTCCTGGACAATCTCCTCCCGGACAATGCGCCCGTCGCGCACTGCCGGCGTGTCGTAGGCCGACACCCAGCTGCGCATGGTCCGCTCCTGATAGACGTCGGCCTGTCCGGCCAGGAAGGCCTCGCGCGCCACGTCCATGCTGCGGTAATAGTCCACGCGGACGGTGTCGAAATTGTACATGCCCCGGCTGACCGGCAGATCCCGTCCCCACCAGCTGGGGTCGCGTTCGTAGACCAGACTCTGCCCGGGCTCCCAGGAGGCGAGGCGGTAGGGGCCGGAGCCCGGCATGGGCTCGCCCAGCGGCTCGGCGAGGCTTCGTCCCTCCCACCAGTGTTTCGGAAGCACAGGCAGCTGCATCACGATGAGCGGCAGCTCGCGGGCCGGATTTTCGCGAAAGACAAAGCGCGCCTCCAGGGGCGAAAGCACCTCCACGCCGCGCACGCCGGCGTAGTAGACCCGGTACGCGGGACTGCCCTCGCGAGTCAGCGCATCGAAGGAGAAGCGCACATCCTCGGCCGTAACCGGCCTGCCGTCCTGAAAGCGCGCCTCCGGGCGCAGACGCACGGTCACCCAGGAGCGGTCCGGCGCCACCTCGAAGCCTTCGGCGAGCAGGCCGCGCATGCCTCCCTCGGCATACCCGTCGGGCACGGCCAGAGGCTCCCAGGTCAGCCTGAGCCAGACTGCCGCAAGCCCCCTGGGGCCGAAGCAGTTGAAACTGTCAAAGGTGCCCGAAGCGGTCAGCCTGAGCAGGCCGCCCCTGGGCGCGTCGGGCCTGGCATAGGGCAGCGGGGCCGAGGCCCGCTCGCGCATCCGCGCGCTGTCCAGATCGTTCCAGATGAAGATCATGGGCTCGAATTCGGCCCGTGCGGCCTCGGCGGGCAGGCACGCCAAAAGCAGCGTGAGCAGCAGCGGCAGAAGGACCGCCCTCCCTTTCCGCCGCATGGCTCAGCGCTCCGGTCCGGACGTTCCGGCCGGGCCGGCGTGTTCTCCGCTCCGCAGAGGACCGCCCTCGATGACGAGGCAGGCCGGTTCGACGGCCAGCAGACGGGCCGCCTCGGCCGAGACCTCTTCGGCCGTGACGCCGGCCAGCAGAGCGCCGTATTCGGCGTGCCGGCGCATGTGCGGCAGGCCGGACTGCGTCTGCAGGAGCAGGCGCGCGCCGATCTGTCTGGCGTCCGCGGCCTCGGTCCTCCAGGTCGTGAGCATCGGGCCGCGCAGACGGTCAATCTCCCGTCTGTCCGCGCCGTCCGCGGCAAAGCGGGCGGCCAGCGCAAGCATGGCGCGCCTGACCTCTTCGGCCCTCCCGCGGGAGGTTGCGGCCTCGAGCAGCATGAAGCCGAAGCCGCCGTATGCGGCCATTCTGTAGTAGAAGGCTCCTGTCTGATAGGCCGCGCCCATCCTGCCGCGCACGATGACCCGCATGCGCTCGCGGAGCACTGCCGCGGCCAGCCTGCGCACGGCAAGCCGGCGGCGGTCCTCCACCGCAAGGTCCGCGCGGAAGGCCACCCGCACCACAGCCTTGTCGACGCATTCCCGCTCCACAAATATGGTTTCAAGAGGCCTGGAGGGAAAGATGCAGTGTCTGGCGCCGGCCGATGCCGTCCCGGGCTGCGCGCCGCGCGTTGCGCCGAAGGCGCGGACAAGAAGCCCCAGGAGCTCCTCCCTGTCGAAATCGCCGCAGGCAACAATGTCCCCGAGGCCGGCGGCCCGGCTTGCGGCCACATGTGCGCGCACCATGTCCAGGGAAACCGCCCCGGCCCTGTCCGCATCGAGAGGCAGAAAGTTCTCTCCCTTGAAATAGGCCTTGCGCAGGACCCCGGCCATGCCGTCCACCGTGTCGAAGCGCGCCGGCCGCGCCAGCTCCAGAAGCTCCCGCACCCGGCCCTCGCGGGCCGCCGCGCCCTCCTCGGGCAGCGGATCGGCGTACTGTTCGCGCAGGGCGGCGACAAGCCGTTCCATGTCCTCCTTCAGCGCCGTGCCAATGATGAGCGTGCCGTACTCGGAGCAGTGTTCGGAAAGTTCGATGCCTCTGGACTCCAGCTGCTCCATCCGGTCCCGCAGAGTCAGCCGGCCAGGTCCCGCGCAGGAAAGAATGCGGCCGGCCAGCCTGGCCGTGTCGAGACGCCCCGCGTCCATGGCGGCCAGACCTTCGCCGAAGAGAAGGCTGATTCTGACCGCGCCCCGGTCAAGCGCCGGCATGGGCGCAAGATGCACCCGGACCCCGCCGTCGAGCACGGTCCTGAAGACGGGCAGCGAGCCGCCCGGCAGAGGTTCGCTCTCTTCGGTCAGCCGGGGCGGCATGCATTCTTCCGCTGCCGCTGGCAGCGGAGGCAGCTCCATCCCCTGCACCTCCTCCGGCTTTTGCGGCGGACGACGGCCGGCCCGGCTCCAGAGAGCGCGCACCGCGGCCTCGTCTGTCTCCATGGGACCCGACACGCGCAGGGCCGTGTCACCCTCGAAGGCCTGGCGCAGCGCCTCATCCGCGCGCTCCGGCGTCATGAGCGGAAGAAGCTCGGCATATCGCCTCGGGCTGTAGTCCGGCGACTGCCAGACATTGTCCTCGTTGGCGCTCTGCAGAAAGGTTCTGGCGACCTCGTCGCTGCGCATGCGCCGCCTGTCGGCGCAGATCCTGCGTATTTCGAGCTGTGCCTGGCGCGCGGCCGTCGCCACTTCCCCGCGGCTGAAGCCGAAGGTGAGCGCCGATGCCGTCTCCTCCTG
This sequence comes from Desulfovibrionaceae bacterium, assembly GCA_030539415.1. Taxonomy (GTDB): domain Bacteria; phylum Desulfobacterota; class Desulfovibrionia; order Desulfovibrionales; family Desulfovibrionaceae; genus Desulfovibrio. Next base: position 1,090 of record JAUNSE010000125.1, on the reverse strand, counting down.
CAGGGTTTCCAGGGTGCGCTCCCAGCCCCCGGGCCGGACGGAGGCCGTGAGAACCGAGGACGGCGCGAGTCCGGAACGCCAGTTTCCGTGAAAGTCCGCCTGAAGCCAGGGTGCGTCAGGCGCCTGCGTCCTGAGCAGCAGCCGGTTGCGCAGGCAGATTCTGGCCACGCAGTCCGCGCAGGCCGTCACCTCGGCCTCGCGGCAGTCCGTGACATGCGCCCTGGGCTTCAGGGTCAGCACGGCGACGGCCGCATGCTCCAGCGGGCGCTTCTGAACCAGAACAGGCGTCCGACCGGCAGACGGTTCGGGAATGACCGGATACGGCAGAGGGGCGGACGGCTCCGCCAGACTGCCGAAGGCCTCTTCGATCAGCGGTTCGACAGCTTCCGGCCGGACATCGCCGGCAACCGCCAGAATCATGCGGTCCGCGCGGTACCACTTTTCGTGAAAGCGTCTGAGACTATCGGCCGTGGCGCCGCTCACGGTTTCGACCAGGCCGGCCTGATTCCGGCTCATGGGCGTGTCGCCGTACAGACAGCGCAGCCAGGCAAAGCCGGCCAGCCGCGCCTCGTTTTCGCGCAGGCGCTTTTCGGCCAGGATGATGCTTTTCTCGGTCTCGACCTCCCGCGGATCGAAGGTCAAACCGTCGGCAAAGTCCCTCAGCACGGACAGTCCCTGCCTGATCAGCTCCGGAGTCCGCGCCGGCAGGTTGATGCGGTACATGGTCTCCGCGCCCGAGGTGCTCCCGTTGGTGTCGCGGCCGTGGCTCATGCCGAGCCGGGCGAAGAAGGGGACAAGTTCGCCCGGCCCGAAGCGGCGCGAGCCCTTGAAGGCCATGTGCTCCACAAAGTGCGCGTAGCCGCGCTCCTCGTCCGTCTCCATGAGCGAGCCGGCCTGCACGTCCAGGTACAGGCACACACGACCCGGCGGCAGGGGATTCGGGATGAGCGCCCAGCGCAGGCCGTTTGCCAGCCGGCCGAAGCGGACATCCGGGCAGACCGGGAGGTCCGAGCGCTCGTGCGGCCAGCGGCCGTCGTACCAGTAAAAATCGGGAAGAAGCTGTTCTGTCTTGTTCACGTTCGCCGCCTGC
>JAUNSE010000124.1:4323-6135 GCA_030539415.1 Desulfovibrionaceae bacterium | reverse complement strand
GCTTGCCCTGGAGGAAAGACTTGCTGCCGGCGAAAACGGCCCGTCTCTTGACGAAGATTTTTAGTCGTGTATACACTTTTGCCTGTTACAAAAAGAACAATCGCTGCCCAACATTGGATCAGCCAACCTTGCTCTTTCTGTAACAGGCAGTAATCACATGTTTTTCCTGAAAACAGGCCTTCCTGTCTAAAGTTACATATTTCAGCGTTTTTTTAGTGTCTTATAATTCCTCTTTGAACTTTTTCACGTTACAATTTTCACCTTTCCTGCCTCACTCTCTCTCTTTTTCACAATTCCACCTAACAGCGGACAGACAGGAGCTCTGAGATCGTGGATACAAAGCCGGCCAATCAGGTCCAGCAGGTATGCGTTGCGGGCGGCGGCAGCTGGGGCACTGCCCTTGCGCATCTTGCCGCTTCGCGCGGACATGCGGTCACACTGTACCTCCGTGACAGGGCGGTGTGCGACGATATCAACACCATCCACGAAAACAGGCATTATCTAGCCGGGCTGCCGCTGCATCCCGCCGTGAGGGCGACAACGGATCCCCGCGATCCCGACGCTCTCGCGAGTCCGCTGCTCGTTCTGGCAGTTCCCTGCCAGCATCAGCGAGCCTTTCTTGAACAGTACGGGGATCTGCTTTCCCCTTCCTGCATCCTTGTCAATGCCTCAAAGGGCATCGAGCTGACTACCGGACTGACCTGCTCCCAGTTCACGGCAGAACTCCTGCCGCACAGGGAGCAGATTTACGCTGTGCTTTCGGGCCCCTCTTTCGCCAGAGAAGTCATGATGGCGCAGCCCACGGCCGTCGTCGTGGCCTCGACATCCACGGACGCGGCGGCCCGCATTCAGTCTCTCTTCTCCTCTCCGACCTTCCGCTGCTACACATCGGACGATGTTCTCGGCGTGGAAGTGGGCGGTGCCGTCAAAAATGTCATAGCCATCGCCGCGGGTCTCTGCGACGGTCTCGGCATAGGCACAAACGGCCGCGCCGCGCTGCTGACGCGCGGCATAGCGGAAATCTGCCGCCTCGGCGTGGCCATGGGCGCCAGCGAGCACACCTTCCTCGGACTTTCCGGCTTGGGTGACCTCGTGCTGACTGCCACGGGCAGCCTTTCGCGCAACCGCACTCTCGGCCTCGCCCTGGGACAGGGAAAGAGCCTGGATGAGGCCTCCGCGCAGATCGGCATGGTTACCGAGGGCGTCAAGACGGCCATGGCCGTCAGAACTCATGCCGCGCGTCTTGGTGTTCAGGTTCCCATCACCGATGCAGTCTGCGCCATCCTCGACGGCAACCTGAGTGCCGCCGATGCCGCCAGACAGCTGATGAGCCGCAGCCTGATTCAGGAGTAATCCTCTCGTAAATACACTTTCTGCCAATCTGGACCAATGACTCTTTCAACTTGGTTGGACCAAACCTGTCTTTTCACTCTGTGACCAATGGACGACTCTGGGCTTTCAGGGGGATTTATGACCATCTTTACCTCTGTCATGCTGTTCCTCAGCGTCTGTCTGCTTATCGGCGGCACGATACTGAGCTTCGTAAGTCATGACAAATTCAGACAGCTCATATGGCGGGGCGGCGTGCACGACCTGGGCCTTGCGTGTCTGGGCCTCGGGTGTCCCGGCATGCTGGGAGCCGCCGGCTTCGTGCTGTACTTCGGCTTTCAGGTTGTTGCCAGGCTCCTGGCGCTGAGCGCGCTCAGCACGCTGCAGCCGGGCAAAAGAGATCCCAAGCGCAACGACATGTGGCTTCTGCGCGGCGCTGCCCGCTCCGCGGTTGGTGTGGGTGATGGTGCCCGCGGGCGAGCC
>JAUNSE010000124.1:0-4313 GCA_030539415.1 Desulfovibrionaceae bacterium | reverse complement strand
TCCGCGCCCATTGTTGGCACCATCTTCGCGTTCGCCATGCTGGCAACCGTTGGTGGTTCCATCTTTTTTGTGCCGGAAGGCCGTTTCCTGATAGCCACGTCGGCCGTGTCCCAGGTGCCCGAAGTGCCGTGGTACTTCCTGATCATGCTCCTGGCTGCCGCCACCGGCACCGTGCAGGTCTGGCTCATGTCGCGCGTGGCCTGCTGCGTCCTGTTCGACGAGCCGCATCAGGGAACCTTCATTGACGACACCGTCTCCGTGAAGACCATCGTTCTGGCCGTCATCGCCGCGGTGCTCTGCATCTTCAAGACCCCTCTGCTCAACTTTGCCGTCTGGGTCTGCGGCGCGGCGCCGATCCATCACAGCTCTCCCCACATCTCCTCGTGGATCTTCTACGGCGCAGCCTTCCTGGTTGCGCTGTGCTACTGGCTGTACATGGAGCGCATCGCCATCGCCATCGTGGTGGCAACCGCCGTCATCTGCCTGCTGACGGTTTTCGCAGCGCCCATGACGCCCATGGCGCAGATGTTCCTCGTGCTCGTGTCCATGGGCGCGGTGATCATTTCCGTCTACTCCATCGGCTACATGAGCCACAACAACAGGAAGGGCTGGTACTGGTTCTTCCTGTTCCTGACCTTCTCCGCCCTGTGCGGCATCGTCTCCTCCGACAGCGTGGCCGAAATTTACGGCTACGGCTTCTGGGAAATGATGACCTTCGCCACCTTCATCCTGGTGGCCCATGAAGGCACTCCCACGGCCCGCAATGCGGCCACCAAGTACTTTGTGATGTGCTGCGGCGGCGCCCTGTTCATGCTGCCCGGCATCATTCTGCTGTCCACCGACGCCGGCCAGATCCGCGCCATTTCCGCCGTAGCCCCGGTTGCCTGGACAGGCATGCAGACGCTGACTTCCTCCTGGGGCCAGGTCGCGCTCATCCTCTGCGTGGCCGGCTTCGGCACCAAGGCCGGCGTCGTGCCCCTGCACTGGTGGCTCCCCGATGCCCACCCCGCCGCGCCGAGCTCCGTTTCGGCTCCTCTGTCGGGCATCATCACCAAGATGGGCTTCTTCGGCATCGCCGCCATCATCGGCGGTCAGGCCGGCCCCTACATCTCGAGCATGCAGGGCTACTTCGGCCTCAACTGGTACAGCACCGGCATGGTGCTCGTCGGCACCGTGACGCTGTTCTACGGCGAAGTCATGGCGCTGCGCCAGAAGGATCTTAAGCGCATGCTGGCCTACTCGACCATCGGCCAGATCGGTGAAATCAGCATCACCCTCGGCCTGATGACCGTGCTGGCCACCACCGCCGCCTTCTTCCACATTCTCAACCACGCCGTGATGAAGGATCTGCTCTTCCTCGGCGCCGGCGCCCTCATTCTCAGCGCCGGCTCCAGGAACCTGGCCGACTTCAAGGGCGCGGCCAGCCAGATGCCCGTCACCGTGACCTGCATCGTGGTCGGCATCCTCTCCCTGATGGGCCTGCCGCCCTTCGCGGCCTTCTACAGCAAGTTCGCCATGGTCTCCGCGGCCGTGGCCAACGGCAACGTGGCCATCGCGGCCATCCTGCTCATCGGCTCCTTCATCGGCGTTCTCTACTACACGCGCATCCTCAACACCCTGGTCTTCGAAAAGCGCCCCGCCGGCGCACCCGTGCTGAAGGATCCGCCGCGCACCATGCAGGGCGCCATGATTGCTCTGGCCGCTCTGGCCGTGCTTTTCGGCTTCCTGCCGAACATTCCGTACGAACTGGCCGCCAAGGCTGCCGCCATGTGCTCCAGTGCCGGCGAGAGCCTGCCTTCCGAGGCTCTGCTTGTCTCCTGGCCGTCCTACGTTGTTCTGCCCCTCATCGGCGCAATCATCTCCGCGTTCTTCAGACGCGACCGCCGCAAGGCCGGCTGGGCAAGCGTGGCCATTCTGGCCTGCACCTCGCTCCTTGCCATCGGTGCCGGCGGCGAGCTCGACAACCTCTCCTACGCATTCTGCATCATCGTGCCCGCCCTTGGCGCCCTCAACATGGCCTACGCCATCGGCTACATGGAGCACAGCCACACCCAGTGGCGCTTCTACTGCATCTTCACCGCCATGTGCGGCGGTCTTATCGGCATGGCCGCGGCTCCGAACCTCTTCAGCTTCTTCATGTTCTGGGAAGTGATGAGCTCGTGGACCCTGTATATGGCCCTCGCCCATGAAGGCGACAAGGTCTCCCTGAGAGAGGCCGGAAAGTACTTCCTGTTCAACATTGCCGGCGCCAGCTTCATCTTCGTGGGCGTGGCCATCATCGGCGGCGGCGCCAGCATGACCGTCTTCGGCGTGGCTTCCGCCTGGATTCCCTCCGACGCCGGCCTCATGCCTCTTGGCCTTGCCCTGCTGGCCATCGGCTTTGTCATGAAGGCCGCCCAGCTGCCCTTCCGCATCGACTGGCAGATGCATCCGGCCGTGGCTCCCACGCCCGTGTCCGGCTACATCTCCTCCATGCTGCTGAAGAGCTCCATCATCGGCCTGTGCAAGCTCTTCCTCATCCTGGGCCAGGGCGCTCCCGCCCTGTACAGCGTGATGCAGTCCAACTTCATCATGTGGGTCGGCGGCATCACCATCGTCATGGCCGCTGCCCAGGCCATCCGCTGCAACCAGCTGAAGCTCGTCTTCATCTATTCGACAGTGAGCCAGATCGGCTACATGGTTCTGGCCATTGCCGTTGCCGGCTACGCCCTGGCCACCGGCGCCTCCGCGTCTCTCGGCCTGAGCGGCAGCCTCCTGCATCTTGTCAACCATGTCTTCTTCAAGGACCTGCTCTTCCTCGTCTGCGGCGCCCTGATGTTCATGACGCACAAGGAGTACCTGAGCGACCTCGGCGGTCTGGGACGCAAGATGCCCTTCACCCTGACCATGTTCTTCATCGCCGGTCTGTCCGTTGTGGGCATTCCCCCGACGTCCGGCTTCTGCTCCAAGTGGGTCATCTACCATGCCCTCATGGAAGCCAACCAGCCGATCCTGGCCCTGCTCTCCCTGTTCGGCTCCGTGCTGACCCTGGCCTACATCGCCAAGTTCATGCATGCCGCCTTCCTCGGCCAGCCGAACCCGGCTCTGGACGAAATCCACGATCCGCCGATGATCATGCGCGTGCCCATGGTTCTTCTCGCCATCGGCTGCTTCGTCACCGGCATCTTCCCCGGCGTTGTTTTCGCCCCGATCAGTGCCATCGTTGCCCAGTTCAACATCCCGCCCGTGCCGTTCACCCTGACCAGCATCGGCTCCGGATCCATGGGCTGGAATCCCTTCGTGATGTTCGTCATCATGCTCGTTCCCTTCGGCTTCGGCATGTGGTTCATCCACCGCTTCGTGCGGGTGCGTGAAATTGATGTGCACAACTGCGGCCGCGAGCCCGAAATGCCCGAAAACCGCATGCGTCCCTCCAGTGTGTACGGCGGCCTGCCGGCCTTCATGCGCACTCTTCCCACCACTCCCGCGCCGACAAAGGAGGACTAGGCCATGTCAGAAGTTCTCTGGGCACTGTTCCACGTGTGCATCTTTCCCGGCGGCGTTTTCGCCCTGGGTTTCGCCCTCTTTCTCAAAGGCCTGGACAGAATTCTGGTCGCCCGCATGCAGCGCCGCGTGGGCCCGCCGGTCATCCAGCCTCTGCTTGACATCGCCAAACTGATGACCAAGGAGACGCTTGTTCCCAGAACGGCGTGCCGCTCGGTCTTCTTTCTCGCGCCGGTCATCGGCATGACCGGCATGGCCGCCTGCGCGGCCTTCATCCCCGTGCCTGGCGTCTTCGACGGCATGTTCATGATGGGCGACCTGCTGGTAATCTTCTACCTGCTCCCCATCCCGGCCATTGCCATGATGCTCGGCGGCTCCTCCTCGAGCTCGCCCTTCGGCGCCATCGGCTTCTCCCGTGAAATGCTCATCATGCTCAGCTACGAACTGCCGCTGCTGATGATCCTGCTCACGGTGGCCATGATCACCGGCAAGGCCACCGGCCTCGCCACCGCGGACTTCTCGCTTCTGCACATTGTCCAGTATCAGCTGCACAACGGTCAGTTCGGCCTGAATCCGCTCATGATCCCGGCCTTCATCGCCTACCTCATGTTCCTGCCCGGCACCATGGGCGTCCCGCCCTTCGATGTCGCCGAAGCGGAAACTGAAATTCTGGAAGGCCCCCTGCTGGAATACGGCGGACCGCTGCTCGCCCTCTTCCAGATTGGCAACGCACTGAAGAGCTTCGTGGTCCTCAGCCTGGGCGTGGTTCTGTTCTTCCCCGGCACCATCGGCGACTACTGGCTTGTGAACCTTGTGTGGTTCATGTTCAA
>JAUNSE010000123.1 GCA_030539415.1 Desulfovibrionaceae bacterium | reverse complement strand
TTGTAGATGGAGTCCGAGACGCTGTTTCCTCAAACGCCGTCCCAGTCTCTGGCATGACCCGCCATGGGCGGGGCTGCACGGCATTCCGAAATCCGAAAGCCCCTCCCCGACACTCCCCCGCGGTTTTGCGGTGCCGCGTCGGGCGGCGCTTCGGCTGGCTCATTGCATGGTCTGCCGACAGACGGGATGAGATAACCATGCCGGCGGAGAAAAGTCAAGCCCGAAACGGCGAAAAATTAAAAGTTACAAGGCAGTTCCGCGGGGCAGTGCCCCAAATCGCCTGCAGCAGCTGCCCGGCAGTCTCCTGACGGACCGCCTCTGGTGCCTGACCTTCCGATCAAAGCTGGCAATTTGCCTGCAGGAGGCCAACTTGAGCAAACAGATCCATCGTCCGGCAGCAGGAGATGACGTCCGGCCCGGTCTCGAACAGCTTGAGCCTGTGTATCGGAATGGGCAGCTCCAGAAGGAGACGCTCGATCTCCTGAAGCCCTCGGCCCGCAAATAGTCAGAAGGGAAGCCGGCTCAGGGCAACCAGATGCCTCATCAACCGCCACCGGGGCCGCCTGCGGAGCGCAACGGTTCCTTTCCTCTACCGTTGCTGCCACTGCTGCCACTGGCCGCGCACTCCCGGCCCGAGTCAGCCTGTCCCGCAGGGACAATGCATTTTCATCCGTGCATCCGTGCACCCGTGCATGCTGGGCCTGGGAGCGGCTTTTCATATGCACGTATTCTTTTCCCCATCTGTGCACCCGTGCACCATACGGAGCGACAGACAGGACTGTCTCTTTCCAGACTGCAGCCGCCGGACGCTCCATACCCGGTTCACGAAACAGCCGCGCCGGGAGTGGGACCATGCCTGCCGGCCAGTGCTTTCCGCTGCCACTCCCGCCTGCGGGTAGCCGTCGGAACAGGCCCTTCGGCCTTGTGTCCCTGCCCGAAAGCCTCTATTCTGCTTCATGTTTGCCGCTCTGCCATCAGGCCGGCACGCGGCCGCGCGTTCTTCACGGCATCCCTGCCGCCGCGCAGCCCGGACTGGCCGGTCCCGCCACAAAACCCTCAAACCCCGGAGAGCATTCCCATGACACTGCGCAAAACAGCCCTCGCCGTCTTCTGCCTGCTCTGCCTGGCCATCCTTGTTTCGGCCTTTGCCGCTCCCGCCTGGTGCGCCCCGGACCGCTTCGGCGACAGCATCAGCGGCAACATCCGCCTCTTCACTCAGGAGAAGCCCTGGAAGGGACTTCTGAAAAAATGCATGGACCTTCGCGTGCGCGAGGGCCAGCTCGAAGCCTACAGCAGACTCTCGGAGGACTTCAAGAACAAGATTCTGGGCAGATCCGTGCGGGAGATCTCCGTCTCGCAGCTGCGCGAGACCTTTGCCCTGGCCGCCGAACTCACGCTTGACTACACGGTCGCCGAAATGGCGAAGGACCCGTCAGGCAAGGAATTCCGCTTCCATATCGAAGGCACCATGAGTGCGCACGAACAGAACTGGAAGGACTTCCTGAATCCGAAGATAGTCATCAGAATCATCAAAAGCATTGTCGGCATGACCGACAGGGAAATGGACCAGTTCCTGTATGACCGGCTGCTCGGCATCTACGGCCGCGTCCTTCAGGGGCTCTAACATCGCAAGCCCCCCCCTTCCCGCACGGAGACACCCCATGCTGACCAGACTGCTTCTGCTCCCCCTTCTTCTGGGCCTTGCGCTCTGCGGGGCCGTCACCCTCGCGGGCCCCGAGGCTCAGGCCCGTCCCCAGGGCTACGCCGCCTGCTTCGGCAGCAGGCCGGACCACGAGATTCCCGACCGCAGCATAGAGATCGTCCGCGAGTGGAGCGCCAAGGATCGCGCTCCAGTCATGCTCGTCCTCCTGACCAACACGAAGGTGTCGGACGCGGAGGAGACCTACCGGAATGCCAAGATGGGGCTTTTTGTCATCTCCACCGGCTCGGAATACAGCGTGGCCCTCGTGCTGAAGAAGTCCCGCCTGCCCAGGGCAAAAGTCTACGGCGTGCGCCTCACCTTTGACGGCAGGCGGGAAAAAACACTGGACTTCTATCCCGGCTCCTCCGAAGATGAGGATCTGCTCGCGCTGGTGGACGAAAAGGACACCCAGAAGGTGGACCGGGCGCTCGTCCGGGACCTTGTCGAGAGCCGCACGATGCGCGTCCGCATCGACTCGCTCGGCCTGGACAGGACCTTCGCGGTCGGCAAGGCCCGCAAGTATCTCACCGAGCAGCGCGACCTCGCCGCCTCCTGGCGCTGACCGCCCGAGCCGGGCTGACACAGCGCCCGCCGCATCCGCAGCATAGACAGCATTCCCAGCATTCCCAGCATCCCCGCCATCCCGCAAGGAGAAGTCTCATGCCGAAGCCATCGCCCCGCCGTCTTCTGCCAAACCTCGCCCGCTGCGGCCTCGCCGTCCTGGGGCTTGCCCTCTTCGGCGCCCTGGCGCAGCCTTCGTCCTGCGCGGCGGCGGAGGAAGAGTATGGCGCCTGGTTCGGGACAAAACCTCCGCGCGAGTATCCGGGCAAAAGCGTCGAGGTCCTGCGCGAGTGGGACAGCGACATCGAAAAGCCCGTCATGGCCGTGGTCATGCACGAAACCTCGGCTGACGACAAAATCGCGAGCGGCCGATGAGCCTCATTGTGGTGGCCGCCGGCGCCAACCGCAGCGCGGCCTTCATCCTGCCGGACGTGACCCTGCCCGAGGAGGCCAATGTCTGCACGGCGCACCTCTCCTACGACGGCACCAGGGAGGAGCGGGTGGTGGACTTCCACCATGTGCCCAAGGACGGCGACACCTATCTGGCCCTGGAGGAGAAGCTCGAGCCCAGAACCCTCAGGGAGTTCCTCGTGGACCTGCTGCAGAGCGAGACCCTGCGCATCCGCTTCGACCACCACGGCCTGGACAGAAGCTTCGACGTGGGCATGGCCCGCGAGTTCCTGGAGGAGCAGCGCGGCCGCTCCAACGCCTGGCAGGAGGAGTAGGCCCGAGCGGACAGTCCCGCCGCCGGCACGCTGCCGGCCTGACGCAATCCCCCCGCAGGCGAGGCGCGGACAGGACCGGGCAAGGCAAATCGACTCAAACCAGAGCATGCACGCACAAAGAGACCGGGCAGGAGCGCATTCCTGTCCGGTCCTTTTCGTTTCACGCCCTTTTGCGGGGCATTGTGGTCGTTCTAGAAGGCCTGGCTCGCCAGCGCCCTGGAGGAGCAGTAGTTGCCGGCGGTGGAGAGGCGCACGCCCTCCACCACGCGCATGGCGGGACTGAGGCCGGCGATGCGGCCGGATTCGCGGGCGGATTCGGGGGAGCGGCCGGCGGGGCTGTCCATCAGCTTGGTGTTCTCGTTGTGCATGGTGTTGTCCTCCTCGTTCATGACAAAATTCCTGTCCTTGCCTATCGTCAGGCGGCGGCAGATCTTTAGGATCCAGGGTCTGTGTTTTTTCAGGTTTTTCAGGCGCCCTGCATGCCGGGTCCGGGCAGGGCCAGGGGAGCGCTCTCCCTCGTCGCGCGGGCCGTGGCGGACAGGGTGTCTCCGGCAGCCGGGACATCCTGCGCAGGCTGCGTCTGCCGCGCCTCGTGCATGCGCTGGGCGAGCTCCAGATGCTCGACGCGCCGGCGCAGCTCCTCCAGCTCGCGCATGGGCCGGTCGCTGTTCGCCAGGATGGCGTTCAGGCTGCCGCGCAGCTCGGCCACCATCTCGCGCAGCTCCTGCTCGGCGGATCCGGCCAGCGGCCTGCCGGAAGCGGCGCCGGACGCACCCTGAGTGAACGTGTCTTCCGCGGGACGGGTCTGGATCTGATTCTGGGGCTGATTCTGCTGTCCCTGCGGCCGGTCCTGCGTCTGCCGGCCGGTCCGGGGCTGAGTCTGCTGCTCGGGGGAGGCCTGCGCGGCGCCGGCAGCGCCCTGCCCGCGCTCCGTCCGAACGGATTGAGAGGTCCGAGCGGGCTGCGCGACCTCTCCGGACTGTCCGGACTGTCCCGAGCGGGCGGAAATTTCGGCGGCATCGATCGCGGCGGACTCCAGCCGCACTTCCTGCTCCACGCGCGCCTCCTGATCGATGGAAAGCTCGCCCGAGCAGCGCACATAGGCGTCTATCAGATTGGCGAGGAAGGCCGCGCGCATCCAGGCCGGCACATTGCGGCCGCGCCAGAAGCCGGCCAGAGCGCCCAGACAGTCGGCCACGCGCTCGACGGGCACATAGAGCTGGCGCGGGCCGCCCAGGCCCGCCAGGGCCCAGGACTTTTCCCCGAACTCGCCGCGCTGCTCGTTCAGATACCAGGAGGCCATGCCGTAGTCGAGGCGGAACCAGCGGCACAGATGCCGCATGGGCACCCAGAAGCCGCCGCCGGGGCGCTCGAAGACGGGCAGAAGGAAGTTGTCCATGACAAAACAGCGCAGCGGCGTGTCCGGCAGATGGGGGCTGTCCAGATCCCACGGCACGTTGGAAGGGATGGGATAGATGTTGCCCTCGGGCATGGCGCCGGCAAAGGCCGGCCAGAGGCGCTCGAGCTTCTGCGGATCGACCACCGGCAGATTGGGGGCGCAGAGCGCGCCGAAAAAGAGCCTGATCTTCGGGAAGGAGAGGCAGTCCAGGGAGCAGCGCCTGCCCTTGTCCAGAAACTCCTCCTTCCAGACGCGCCAGCCGGGCATGAGCCGGCGGCTCAGGTTGCGGTAGACCAGGGTGTTCTCGGCGCCGGCCATGCGCGCGGCATGGCGCAGCAGCACGTGAAATTCGGGGCCGTTCATGCGGCCGGCGTAGCGCACGCCCGGGGCCGCCCTGGAGACCACCAGCACGGGGTCGCTCAGGGGGCGCCCGCCGCTCCAGATGTCGTTCTCGAAGTCATCGGCGCCGCCGGGCCCGGTCAGGCGGTACGTCTTCTTCGCGCTCTCGCGGCCCAGGCTGCCGCAGGCGCCGGCAAACGTGCTCATGCCTCCTCCCCGGCCGCTTCCGCGGCCTGTCCGCCGTTCGTCCGAAGCGCCGCGCTCCGGCTTTCGGCAGATGCTGGTTCGGTCCAGAGTCTCCGCATGTGGAAAACTCCCTGCAGCCCCTTCTTCGGGCTGCTCTGTCTCTCGCGGCAGGCTGGCTGCCGCCTTGTGAATGGAAAAATGGCCGTGAAACAAACAAAGTTCTTGCGAATCAGGTCAGCAAATCGGTCGGGACCGGGCGGAACGGCCTGCGCGGCCGCCCCGGACAGGGGGAAGGGAGAGGACTGCGCGCGGCGGACGGTTCCTGAAAACGGCCCTGGGCGCGGTCATCCGTGGACATAAAGGAAATGACAATTGCGAATTAGGAAAAAGTTGCGTAAAAAAAAGAGGTTATGAGGTGCGCCAGATGGCAGCCGCCAAAAATGCGCGGCAGCAGGGGCGGCAAAAAGGGCTTGCGATGTCCGCCGTCGAAAGGAAGCTGTCCGGCGGAAAGGGAGGCCTCCGCGCTTGTGCGGCGGTCTTTTCCGGAGCGTCCGGAATCTTGCGCCCGCGCGGCCGGGAGACCGTGTCACAGGGGTGCGGACCCAGATCTCCCGCGCAGAAGACTGTTCGGGAGTCTCGTGCGGGCCGCGTCGCGCGCCCGCTCCGGGTCCGTCCGGATTGATTTCGCTGCGGCCCGCCATGCCCCGCCGCCCTTGACAGGGGCCTTTGCCGGGCATGACGGCCGGGGTCTAGGCGTTGACCGTGTACCAGCGCACGCGGCCGATGACGCGGAAGCGGTCCATTTCCGAGGCCGGAACGCGGATGGGCGCGTGCATCGGGTTTTCGGAGCAGAGCACGATCTCGTCGGGGCTCATCTGGATGCGCTTCACGAGGACCGCGTCCTCGAGGTTCACCACGTAGATCTTGCCGTCCATGAGATAGTGTTTGGCGTTGTCGGACGTGTCCACCAGCAGGGTGGCGCCGTCGCTGAACAGGGGCTCCATGGAGTCGCCCATCACGTCCAGGAAGTACAGATTGTTCGGGCTCACGCGCAGGCGGTTGATGAAGGCCCTGTCCACGGCGCGGATGGTCTCGCACTCGCCGTCGCCTTCGGACGGATAGTAGGCGCCGGCGCCGGTGCGGCCGTTGAACACGGGGATGTACTCGACGCCCTCGCAGCTCGCGCCCTCCTTGGGATAGATGACCGAAATGCCCAGCTTTTCCAGCCAGTCCAGGACTATGCCGGCCCTGGGTTCGGCACCCTT
>JAUNSE010000122.1:3482-6180 GCA_030539415.1 Desulfovibrionaceae bacterium | reverse complement strand
CAGCGGCCTTGCGGCTGAAGGACGGGGGACGACACGGAAGAGCCTGCATCTCATGATTGTACTCCTGACCGGCTTTCGGCAGAGCGGGTGCGGGCATGCGCACCGGAGGCGAAGTGGCGGTGGAAGGGCCGGACATGCCTTCAAGTCCCTGAAAAGTATCTTTTTGACAGGAGGGATTCAAGAGAGGCATTCCGGAAGGCCGGAGAGACTGTTCCGGACCGGCAAAAGTGGCCTCCGCATGTGACAAACCGTTCCTGAGGCCACTTTGCAAGCGTTTGCCCTTGGTGTATGTAGGCTTCCGCCGTGCGGACAGGGCGTCTTTCAGAGACCGGCTCGTGCCGCTGCGGTTTTTCCCCGGAGGTTTCAGTTCATGCCCTTTGCTTCTTCTGCCGCCGGCTGTTCTGGCCGGCGTTCTGTCCTGACAGTCTTTTGTCTGGCTTTTTTCCTGGCTTTTGCCGTTCCGTCCGCTCTGGTGCAGGCTGCCGGTGAAAATGATGCCGCGGCTCCGGCTTCAGGCCAGTCTTCGGCCAGCGGAAAAGCGGCGCAGGCCGATACCGGCAAGACGGCTTCAGCGGCGGACTCCGCCCAGAAACAGGGAGCCGGCAGAGCGGCGTCGGCGAAAGCCTCTGCCGAGAAGAAGTCTGCCGGCAAGGCGGAGGGGGAAAAGAAGACCGCAGCCGGAGGCTCGTCCGGCGGGACAGGGACGGACAGCGCGTCAAAGACGACGGACAAGGGCGGTGCCGCAGGCGAAACGGTCAACGAGAGCGGCAAGCTGACCGAGGCGGCGGCCGAGGCTCTGGCCAAGGAAGCGCTCCGCAAGGAGGCCGAAAACGCCCAGCGGGCCGCCATTCAGGCCGCAGACACCGAGACCAAGCGCAAGGAGGCCGAGGAGATTTCGCAGAACGATCTGCTTGACGACATCTGGACCTCGCAGCGCAGCCGCCTCACGGCCGTTATCGACGAATCGACGCGCCTCAGCGAAACCTTCCTCAAAAGCGCGGGCGTTCTGGAGCAGCTGCGCCCGGTGGAGCAGGACATCCGCCGCCTGCTCATCATGGTCAGCGAGTTCAAGCAATGGCCCAGCGCTCTGGAGGCGGTCAACCGCCGTCTTGGCATATCCGGCGACCTGGCCAACAGTCTGGTCATCTCGGCGGCCTCCCCGCAGGTCAGCGCGCTGAAGCTTCTGGAACAGCTGAACACTTCCGTGGAAAGCCTTGATGAGATGCTGGTTTCCCATCACGATGAAACCGAGGACTATCTGACCAGGATCAACACGGCCCGCTTCATGCTGACGGCTATCATTGCCCGCTACGCCAGCGCCCTCGCGCCTACCAGGGCGCTGGTGGACCGCGTCAGGGAAGCCAGGGCCGACATCACGAAGCAGCTGCCGGAACTGTGGCTTGACTACTACACATCCGGTCCCGTGCCCTGGCTGAACCTTTCCGAATGGCGCGCCGTGCCTCAGAATCTGAGTCATTTCTCCGTGGGCCTGAGTCTGCGCCAGTATGTGGAACTGCCCCTGACCACCTCGCAGTGGCAGGGAGCCCTTTCCCGCTTCCTCATCGTCCTGCTGTCCGTGGGCTGTCTCTCCCTGGTCATTGTCAACCGCGTCCTGCAGGGCTATCCGGAAATACAGGCACACCTGAAGCGCTACAGCCTGCCCTGGAACGTCCTGGGCGTCGCCCTGCTGGCCGCCGCCTTCACATCGACGCTGGAGCCCTTCAAGCTGTTCATGGCGCTGGGCAACCTCTCCCTCATTATCGGCCAGATTACGCTGGCCTGGGATTTGCGGCGCATCAAGTTCAACGATGTGACCGTCACCCGCTCGCCCCTGCTGGCGCTCATGCCGCTGACTCTGGGTGCCTACGCGCTGGTCTACATGCCGCTGCCGCAGCTGGTGACACTGGTTGTCTGGCTGATTTTCCTGACTGGAAACATCATCTACATACACCGCACGAAGAAGCCCATGGAAATAGGCCGCATGCAGCTGGAGCAGTCCATCATGGACATGCAGATGCTGATCCTCTGGCCCTGCCTCATTGTCTGCCTGTTCGGCTTCCATTTCTACAGCATAGCCATCTATCTGCTCTATTCCTCGCTGTCGATAGCCATTCAGATATCCGTGGCCTCGCTCTCCATCATTTCCAGACTGAACGAATCCCTCAACAACGATGACGGGCGCACGATGCTGTCCAGCTTCCTGCTGGCCCTGGCAGCTCCGCTGGTCCTCATGCTGGCCTTCGGCGCCCTGTCACTGTGGCTGGCCACCCTGCCCGGCGGTCTGGACATGCTGCAGTTCTACATCTTCAAGAGCGTCAGCATCGGCGAGACACAGCTCAACTTCGTGCAGGTGCTGCTCATCGCCACGGCCTTCTTCCTCGCCCGCACGGCGGCGCGCATGGGAAAAAGCCTCATCTCGCGCCTCCACGACCAGAATTCGAAGATAGACTCGTCGCTGATAACGCCGCTGCAGACAGTTTACTTCTATCTCGTCTGGTTCTGCTTCATTCTGTTCACCCTGCGCTCGCTGGGCATGAACCTGAGCAACCTGGCCGTTATCGCCGGCGGTCTTTCCGTCGGTATCGGCTTCGGCATGCAGACCATCGTCAACAACTTCATTTCCGGCATCATTCTGATTTTCAGCCGCACCCTGCAGGTGGGAGACATAGTCGAGGTGGGCGGCGTGGTCGGCCGCATC
>JAUNSE010000122.1:0-3472 GCA_030539415.1 Desulfovibrionaceae bacterium | reverse complement strand
AAGCAGATCACCGTCCGCGCCACTGTTATCGAGACCTACGACTCGGCCATCATCTACGTGCCCAATTCGGCCTTCGTGTCCGGCAACCTGACCAACTGGACCAGCAACAGCCGCAGCTGCCGCCAGCATGTGTTGGTCAGCGTGGCCTACGGCACGGACACCAAAAAGGTCGTCAAGATCCTGCTTGATATCGCCGACAAGCACAAGGATACGCTGGCCTATCCCAAGCCGGCAGTGACCTTCCTGAATTTCGGCGACAGCAATCTGGACCTGCGGCTGACCTTCTGGGTCAGGGATTACGACATAGGCTCCGGCGTTGCGTCGGATATCCGCTTTGCCATCAATCAGCGCTTTGCGGAGGAGAACATCGAAATAGCCTATCCGACCATGGATCTGCATGTGGAAAAGAAGCCGGTGGCGCCGACCGCCACGCAGGTCCGCCGGAACACTTCCCTTTCGCGTCAACCTGTTGTACGCAGAAAGACACGCCGCACTCCGCGCCGCCCCCTGCGGCCGCTGGACGAGCCCGGAAGATAGTCCGGGCGACGGGGCGCGGAAAGGGCCGGCCGGCTCTTTTCGCGCGTCATGCGGCAGAGGTCTTCAACCGCCGTCGAGCGTCACCGTTCACGGAGAGCGGCGACCGCGGGACGGTCAGTTCGGAAGCGAGCAATCGCGAGGTAAAGCCATGATTCGCAGAGCCAAAGACAATACTTCCCTTTCCGCCGTCATCTGCGGAGGTCCCGGCGCCATAGAGGCCGTGCAGATCCTGAATCCCGACGAATTCTGCGGCAAGGGCCGCCTGTTTAATCACATCACCCTGAAGCCGGGTGTGGCCGTGGGCAAGCACCGCCACAAGAACGATTTCGAGACCTACTACATTCTGAGCGGCAGCGGCGTCTATGACGACAACGGCACGCTGGTCGAAGTGGGGCCCGGCGATGTCATGATCTGTGCCGAGGGAGAGGAGCACTCCCTGACGAACAACGGCACCGAGGACCTGGTGATTATCGCGCTCGTGCTCTTCGACAAGAAGGACTAGCTCCGACCGGGCGCTCCCTGCCGGTTTCTGACCGGTACGGATGACAAGCAGACAAAGGCCGCCGGAAGGCTTTCGCTTTCCGGCGGCTTCATTTTTCCCGGTCTCAATGGCGGACAGTACGGCTCAGCGGGTCTTCTTGAGGCAGCCCAGCTCCAGAAAATCGCTCTCCCAGATGTCCTTCACCTGCTCGTAGCGAATCGAGGCGTGCCCCTTCCATTCGGCGATGAGCCGGTTGCACTGCTCCATGTTCACATAGGAGAGCAGGCCGTTCCAGGAGCTTGTCAGGTCGCGCAGAATGCGGATGGCCGCCACTTCGCCTCCGTGCAGGCCATCCAGAAATTCGCAGCTGTCCGCGTCCAGGTAGCGGGGATCCGAGGTGTCGGTCATGGGAATGCCGCGGGCCTCGAGCTCCCTGCGCAGATTGAAGAGATGGGGCCAGGCGGCCTCGTTCTTCTTCATTTCGTCCAGCACCGGACCTGGCAGAGGCGCCAGAAAGACCAGGGGAGTGATGCCGCGGCCGCGCAGCCGGAAGTAGATGTCGGCAAAGGCGTCCAGATGGGCCGTGCTGACGCTCTTTTGCGGGGCGAACTCGCCGATCTGCCTTCTGACTCTGTCCAGCGTGCGCATGAAGCCGGCATCCGCGGCCCTGGGTTCGGAAAGACCGGCACCCGCGTACCAGGAGCCGTCCGGTCCGTAGCCTTCGTCCGCGAACTGGGCGCGCATGCCGTAGCGGTTGTCCCGAAAACCCATGAAGAGGAACTGGCCGAGGCCGATTTTCCCCTGCAGAAGGCTCTGCAGGGGCATGCGGAGGGCCTCGGGACTCATTCCCGGGGCCTGCCTTTCCGTCGTGCGGCGGACAAAGGGATCGGCCTCCCATGCATCGGAGAACCACCAGAAATCCAGGGCCAGCAGCACCACATCGGGCCTGTGCTCCGCCAGCATGGCGTCAAGGCTCTCCCGCAGCGTGGAGAGCGAGGAGGCCGTGCCGGCCATGTTGACCATGGGCCTGGAGAAAACCGAGTCCCGCAGCATGCCCATGCCGGAGGAGCCGGCCAGGACAATCTGCGGCTCCCTGGCCCTGTAGAGGGCGAGCTTGTATACCTCGCCGATGCCCGAGCCGGCATCAGTGCGGCCGGCGGCGGTGCCGTCGAGTCCGGTTCCGTACAGTGCGAAGCCGGCGCTCTGCGCTTCCACGGCCCTGTTCACGGCCAGGTCTCCGCTGCGGTAGAGCCACAGTCCGGAGACTGGCATGGCAATCAGCAGCGTCAGGGCCGCAAGCAGGGCCAGAAGGAGAAAGAAGCGCCTGAGCCAGCGGCCTGCCGCCGCGTCTGCGCTGTATGCGTCATTCATTGAATTCCTTTCCTGAAAGGAAGGACCGGGCGTCCTCCCGAAGTTCTGTTGCGACTGCCGTCCTGCGGACGGCGCCATCCGCAGCCGCGGAGCGGCACGCACTGGCGCGGCTAGAAGAGGAAGGGGCGCGCCCTGTCCATGACGGCCAGGCAGGCCAGCGCCGTGGCGGCCAGGGCGCAGGCCCATCCGCCGCTCAGGCCGAAGGACACCCAGGCCCTGCTGCCGTCGCTGCGTCCCAGAAAGACCGAGCGCGCCGTCGGCAGGACAAAGACAGTCGCCAGACCGGCCGCGAGCGGCACGGCCGCGGTCCAGGATGTGAAGCAGCCGTTGGCGAACCAGGATCCGGCAGCCGGAGTCAGTCCAAGCAGAATGGCGTACATGTCCAGGGCCATGGCCAGACTGTCGCTGCGGAAGATGACCCAGGACAGCGTGACCAGCGCGAAGGTCATCAGCACGCAGGCGAGGCGCATGGGGATGGTCGAGAGCAGGCCTGTCAGGGCCGGCCCCCGCACGGCGCGGACAATGATGTTGAGGAGCAGCATAAGTCCGTGCACGCCGGCCCAGACCAGGAAGGTCAGGGCCGGCCCGTGCCACAGGCCGGCCACCGCCAGAGCGCCCGCCATGCCCAGCAGCAGGCGCACGGGGCTGGGCCATTGTCCTGCCAGGGGGCGGAAGACGCAGTCCCTGAGCCAGACGGAGAAGGTGATATGCCAGCGGCGCCAGAATTCGATGAAGCCGGTTGCCCTGTAGGGGGCGGCAAAATTGTCGGGCAGCCGCAGGCCGGCCATGACGCCTATGCCCATGGCCATGTCGCAGTAGGACGAGAAGTCAAAGTAGATCTGCAGGGAGAAGGACAGCGTGCCCAGCCACGCTTCGGCCGTGCTCAGGGGAAAGCCCGCGCTGCAGGCCGAAAAGACCGCGTCCGCGTGGCTTGCGAGCCAGTCGGCCAGCAGGACCTTCTTGGCCAGCCCGGTGACGAACAGTCCGAGGCCGCAGGCAAGTTCCGTGCTGGAGGGCGCGCGCAGCCTGTCGAGCTGCGGGCCGATCTGCTCGTAGCGGACAATGGGGCCGGCGATCAGCTGC
>JAUNSE010000121.1 GCA_030539415.1 Desulfovibrionaceae bacterium | reverse complement strand
GAAGACCGGGTCCGCGCCTGGAATTCTGCAGTCGCGCCAGGTCCGCGGCACGGAAATGCGGGGCATTTCTGTCTGCGGACTGTCGTGTTCTACAGGAATTGGATTTCGTTGTCAAATTCGTTTGCGGCGCATCCATTCACACGCAAATATAACGTGTTGGCACGTCAAGGCAAGCCCCGGTCCCAAAAGAACGCACTTTCGGACATGATCCATGCATTCTGTCGCCCGCCGCAATGCACAGCGGGCCGCTTTGTTATTGAATGCCGCCTGAAAGCACAATGATCGGCCCCGCGCGCGGCGCTGTCCTGCAGAAGAGAAGGGCGGACAGTTTCCGGCGCCGCCGGCAGATGCGGGCATGAGACCTCCGCCCCGGGCCGGACGCCCGTCACCGTTCCGTCACCCGGCCGGGCCCGCGCTGTCACTTTCGCCGCGCCGGGGCTGGCCCGATGGCGCCTGTGCCCGCGCGGGACGGTCTCTTCATGATGAGCGCTGCCGCCTGTTCGCCGGGCACCTTCTCCTGTCAGAACTGTCGCTTTTGCGCTGTCGCGTTTCGACACAAATCTGTCGCGCCCGCTGTTCCAGGAGCCCGGCCCGGCGGGTCGGAACGGCACAGGAAAAGGAAAGACCGCCGGGGCTTTCGGCGGTCTTTCGTGCTGTCCGGACTGTCCGGGCATTGAGGCTGTTTCAGGGAATGGCCCGCGGCCATGGGAGTTGTGGAGTGAATCCGCGGGCTGGAGTCTGCCTGGCTATGGCTGTATGTGATGCGCGGCTGTGAGATTTTTGGGGAGGGGCGGCTGCTCCGGGGACTGCCGGTCCGCCCCTCCCGGCTCCCGTTCTCCGGGAGTCATGCCTGCGCTTGACGAGGATATAGCAAGGGCCGTGCCAGATTTCGTCCTGCACATAAAAGTACTGAAATAACAAGAGATTGAACTGGCCGTCTGGAAAGTGCGCCGAAGAGACCGGGCGGATGGCGGGACGGAGTGTATAAAAGCTAGTCCATGGCGCGCGGACCCGTGTATACTTATTGCTGTCCCTGCGCGCCCGCGGGACGGCTCCTGTTTGCGCGGTCTTGCCGGCTGGCTGCACGCTGCCCGGCCGCGGCCGGAACGCTGTCCGGACAAGGCTTCCCTGCGGCCAAAAAGAGAGCAGGGGCTGCCGGTGGTCGGGCGGCAGCCCCTGCGCGTTTCCAGAGGGTGGAATTTTGAAAAGCTCTGTCTGCTTATGTCCGAATACAAGCAGAAAGCGTGCCAGAATCGCAGACCGGTCTTTCTTTGTCCCAGGCAGTGCAGGCAGTCCCAGGCCGCATCTGCCGGTCCCCGGCGTCTCGTCCGAAAGCCCCGGCAGGGCCTGCCGGCGGCACCTGTCCACGCATCCCTGCGCTAGACGCTCTCCGTGAGCGGACGGGCCGCGCGGCCCTGTCTTCCTTTTGAAACAGCCGTCCGCGGCATCGTCCCCGAACAGGGACGGCCTTTCGCTGCTCCGATGGTCCGACGGCGCCGGGCGGAAAACAGAAAGGGACCGCCGCGGGCAGTCGGCGATCCCTGGTCTGCAGGAGTATGGAAGGTAACCAATGAAAAGCTTGCTTGCTGGACGCGGCAGTAACAAGTCCGGCTGCCGCGCGGCGAGGGTGGAGTGCGTCCCTTCCGCGCCCGGCTCCCCGGGGGGAGGCTGCTCGCGTCACCTGATCTATAGCAGGAAGCGTGCCAAATCTGTTTGCTGTTCATTTTTTCCTGTGATTGCTGACAGTTGGACATCATCTCCTGCTGCCGGCCCGCTCTCTGGCCCCCGGCCGGGGATCAAAGTGTATACAGACTGTCCTCGCGTCATGCTGCAGGTGCATGGATAGTGCACACTCCGTGCCTCCCTCCGCCGGCGTACCGCGGCAGGGGCAGGCGCGCCGGCACAGCCATCCGAACCGACCGCCGGAGCCGCCACCCGATTCGGGGACTCGCCGGGCCGGCGCCGGCCGCGCCGGTGTTCCCTGGCGCGGAAACAGAAAAGGACCGCCGCGTTCAGTCGGCGATCCTTTGCTTGCAGGAGTATGGAACCAATTGGGAGTTGAAAAGAGCTTGCTGAGTGCCTTCGGCCGAAAATTTCAAGGAGCGGGGCCTCGGGCGGTGCCGGGAGTCTGTCGGCATATGGCTGTATGATTGTCGCGGCAGTGGCAAATCCGGCCTGGGTGCGGGGGAAGGAAGGCCCGTCCTGGTGCCGGCTCTCCGGAGCGGGGAGGCTGCCTGCGTCACCTTGTATATAGCAGGAAGCGTGCCAGATTTTCGCATCCGCCCGCTTTGCCAGCTATTGCGAGTGGTTGAATGCACACTCAATATTTTCCGCAGGACGAGCCTCTGCCGGCGGCGGCCAAAAGTGTCTACTTACTGCACTGCCTGCTCCCTCGACTGCATGAGAAGTGGGCAGCAGGCACACAGTCTGCCGGCCTGCCGCCGTGCTTCTGCCGGACGCCGGCCGCGCCGGTGTTCCCGGGCGCAGAAACAAAAGAAGGACCGCCGCGTTCAGTCGGCGATCCTTTGCTTGCAGGAGTATGGAACCAATTGGGAGTTGAAAAGAGCTTGCTGAGTGCCTTCGGCCGAAAATTTCAAGGAGCGGGGCCTCGGGCGGTGCCGGGAGTCTGTCGGCATATGGCTGTATGATTGTCGCGGCAGTGGCAAATCCGGCCTGGGTGCGGGGGAAGGAAGGCCCGTCCTGGTCACGGCTCTCCGGAGCTGGGAGGCTGCCTGCGTCACCTTGTATATAGCAGGAATCGTGCCAGATTTTCGTCTCCGCCCGCTTTGCCAGCTATTGCGAGTGGTTGAACGAGCACTCAATATTTTCCGCAGGACGGGCCCCTCACAACAGCGGCCGAAAGTGTCTAATTGTTGCACTGTCTGTTCCCACGACTGCATGAGAAGTGGGCAGGGGCGGACTGACCGCAGTCCGTCCCACGGTCTGCCGGACAGCTGCTGTGCCGGACAAAAACCGGCCGCAGCGAGAGTTCGCGTAGCGGGGGCGGAAAAATGGCAAAGGCCGCCGCTTGTCTGGAGCTGACGGCCTTTGCGCTGGAGCAAGACCAACGAAAAAACCCGGGGGGAATTCTCATTGGGACAGACTTGCCGGAGTGAGCTGGCGGTCGGGATGAGTGCGTTCCCTCGCGCCTCCGGCTTCCGGAGTGCACGGAAGGCCCCTGTCTCTGTCACGGCAGCAGGCAGAAAAAAGAACATGCTTATTTTCGCTTTTTGTCAATCCCTTGTCCCGCGCGGGACAGTC
Organism: Desulfovibrionaceae bacterium; assembly: GCA_030539415.1. Lineage (GTDB taxonomy): Bacteria > Desulfobacterota > Desulfovibrionia > Desulfovibrionales > Desulfovibrionaceae > Desulfovibrio. The sequence goes on along the minus strand of JAUNSE010000121.1, from coordinate 3,091 downwards.
CCGGATCGGCCGTGAGCGGCGCTTTCGGGGAGAGTCCGCAGGAGGTGCCGCCTGCCGGCCATCAGGGAGCGAACCTGCCGAAAGCCGGACGCGGCGGACGCAAAAAAAAGAAGCCGGCCGCAGCTGGCGATCTGCGGTCGGCTTTGTCCTGCCACAAGGAAAGTCGGAGCAACTGGTCTGCCGGTGGCGGCGTGCGAGTTGGGAGGGGCCGCGGCCGGCAGGGAGGTTCCTGTGTCAATGCCCGGTTGGGAGTCCGGGGCTGAGGGTTCGTGGAAGAGCTTTCGCACAATTGCGTCTGCATGGCGAAGGTCGGTTCTGACGGTCGGAGCGAAGGGAGGAGGGTCCCCGCACCCGGCCGCTCCCCGGGCTAGGAGGCCGGCCTGCGCCTTGCCCTGTACAAAGCATGAAGTGTGCCAGAATGCTGTGAATTGCAAAACTGCAGGAAATGACGGCATCTTGTCCGCATGTCTCCCGGCAGCCGACAGCGGGGCGATGCAGCCACTGTCTATTTTCTGCACGGAACGGCAGGACGAGCTGTGTATTTATTGTCATGCTGCTTCAGTTTCCTGATCCTTTTGCCGCACTGCAGAAAAAATATTCCATCCGCACAAAAAAAAGATGCAGACCGGTGCTGGCACACCGGTCTGCTTTTTCTGCCACAAGGAATGCGTATGATGAGAGCTGTTCGCAAGATGCCGCGGCGAGCAGGAGCGGGCGCCGCGCCCTTGCCTGGAGTTTCCTTATCATGTGCCCGGCGGAGTCCGGGGCTGAGGGTTGATGAGGGCGTTCGAAAGGTTGCGTCTGCACTGCGAAGGCCGGTCCTGACGGTCTGGGCGAAGGGAGGAGGTTCCCCGCACCCGGCCGCTCCCCTGACCAGGAAGCCGGCCTGCGCCGTGCCGTGTACATGGCATGAAGCGTGCCAGAATTCCGCAGACTGCAAAACTGCATGCTATGACAGTATCTTGCCTGCACACCTGAAGCCAGCCGAAACAATTGCGATTGAGACACTGTCTATTTTCTGCACAGCACACAGGGACGATCTGTATATTTCCTGCCATGGTGGTTTTATTTTCCTGCGTCCTGTGCCGCACTGCACGGAAAAAAAGTTCTTCCGGCCCCGAACAAATAAAGCAGACCGGCACTGGCGACACCGGTCTGCTTGTTCCTGCCACAAGGAGTTCGTATGATGAGAGCTGTTCGGGAAATGTCGCGGCGTTTGGGAGTGGCGCCGCGAGCCTGCCGGGAGTTTCCTTGTCATGTGCCCGGTGGAATCCGGGGCTGAGGGTTGCGACATTGCTGTATGGGATCGTGGTGTTGTCACGGCAGGCCTGCCGCGCATCCGGGCGGCAAGGAGGGGTGCCCGTCCGGGTCCGCTGCCTGCTCTGGTCGGGCAGGCGGCCTGCACTCAGTATAAAGCAAATGCCGTGCCAGACTGCCCTGAAAACGGATATCGCATGGAATGACGGCTTCTTGCCCGATCAGTCCAATGCATTCCTGATCTTGACGGCAGGCAGACTGTCTATTTTCTGCACATATAGCCATGAGGATCTGTTCATTTATTGCCATATGGTTTTATTTGTCTGTGATTTTCGCAACACTGCATGAAGGAGACATTCCTGGCATCTCAGACAAACGAAGCAGACCGGCACTGGCGACACCGGTCTGCTTTCTTCTGTGCAAGGAGTCCGTATGAAGGGATCTGTTCGGGAGATGCCGCGGCGACTGGGACGAATGCCGCGGCCTTGTCTGGAATTTCCTTCTCATTTGCCCGGGTGGAGTCCGGGGCTGAGAGTTGCTGCCTTTGCTGTATGCAGGCGTGCTGTTGTCACGGCAGGCCTTGTGCGCGCATCCGGGCCGCAGGGGGTGCCCGTCCGCGTCCGCTGCCTGCCCTGGTCGGGCAGGCGGCCTGCACCTGTCATACAGCAAATGCCGTGCCAGACTGCCCTTCAGACACATTTCTCATGGAATGTCAGCCACCTGGCCGTGCAGCCCCGGCAGGACTGCGCACATTGCCCAGGCAGACTGTCTATTTTCTGCACTGATCCATCGTCCGATCTGTACAGGTATTGTCACAGATCGGCGCATCAATGCATTTCTTCTTTTCACAGTGTTTCGCTGCTGTTCTGTCTGCCGAAAAAAGCGGCAGACCGGCGTCAGGAGCGCCGGTCTGCGTTCTTGTGCCGCAGGAAACACGGCATGTGACAAGGCTGTTCAGGAGTTTGTGCGGCGGGTTTGAGCCCGCCGCCTGTTTGCCGGTTTTTCCCGGGCCCGCTGGAGATCGGGACCGGTGATGCCGGGCTTGCGCCTGTCTTCGTGCCGTCCGCACGGCAGCCCGGACCGCGAACAGCGGCGCAGGAGGCGTCCGCTGCCGTCCGCGCCCGCCCTGGCAGGGCGAGACGGGCTGCATGCCCTGTACAGCAAGCGTCATGCCAAAAAAGCGCAGCTTTTCATTTTACACAGCGATGACAGCATCTTGAGCAGAAACACGCCGCCAGGCTGCCCCGCTTCTTTCCGCTGACAACTGTCTATTTTCTGCGCTGTGCCGGCACGCTGGCTGTATAGTTTTGCCATGCGGCTTTGTCCGGCTGCGTATCGGGCCGGCAGTTTCCACAGCGGGCAGAGAGAGCGCGAACTCTTCGCGGCAGCATCTCGGGCGGCCAGCTGTTGTCGGCCCTGATGAAGGACGGGCTGTCCGATAAGGCCATGCTGGCCCCGGGCGTCAGACTTTGCCCGCCAGCAAAGAGGGACGATGCGGGCAGAGGCCCTGGCCAAAGGACAAAAAAACAGACCGCCGCGGGCAACGGTGGTCTGTTTTCTGCCGCACAAGGAGGTTGCGGCAAGAGCCTGGGCAGCGGGCCTGCGGCAAAATTGGGAGTGAACCGCGGGCGTGTGTCTGCTGCAGAGCGGCTCGTGAGGGCGCCTGGGGCTGACATGTATATGGACGCGCCGGCATCGGTGCAAGGCGGAGAGGGAGCGATCGAGGTAGGGAGTGAACGCTCCGTCTCCTTTCCCGCTGGCTGCGGGAGGATGCCTGCGCTTTGCATCTCATAAGCATCTTCCATGCCAAAACATAAAACAATATATGATACAG
>JAUNSE010000120.1:1830-6362 GCA_030539415.1 Desulfovibrionaceae bacterium | reverse complement strand
CAGAAAGGTGCGCTCCTGCAGCACTCTGAGCAGCTTGGCCTGCACTCTGGGACTGGCCTCGGTCAGTTCGTCCAGGAAGAGCGTGCCCTTGTCGGCCATCTCGACCAGGCCGAGCTTGCTGTTCATCGCGCCGGTGAAGGCGCCTTTCTCATGGCCGAAAAATTCGCTCTCGAAAAGTTCGTCCTGGAGGCTGGCCATGTTGATGGTGACAAGACGTCCGCTGCGTCCGCTGCGCTCGTGCAGACGCCGGGCCAGCATTTCCTTGCCCGCGCCGGATTCGCCGCAGAGCAGGACCGAGGCGTCCGTTCCGGCGGCCCTGTCCGCATCCGCGAGAAAGCGGCGCATGACGGGCGAGGCCCAGATCATGCGGCTGTCCTCTTCCTCCGCGCGCCCGCTCCCGGCCAGCCGGCGGTCCGTTTCCAGAGCCAGCAGGCAGGACCAGGCCAGCACCCGGCCCATGTCGGCCAGCACGGCCTCGTCCAGACACGTGCGCAGCTGTTCGGTGAAGGGACCGGCAAGGCACAGGACATAAACCCCGTAGGGACGGCAGTCGAGGGGAATGCCCGCGAACATGTCCCTGTGTCCGGCCTCTCCGGGGGCCAGGTCGGCCAGGATGACGGGCTCTCCCTCGGCAACGAGTTCGGCCGCGTCGTCCAGGGTGGCGCGCAGGGCGGGACTTTCGGCGCCCGGCTCCGTGCGGCTTTCAATCAGTCTGAGTTCTGCCCCGGGTCTTGCCTGATGAAAGAGCCAGCTTCCCGAGGCGCCCAGCAGACGGGCGGATTCGCTCAGCAGCAGTCCCGCGTATTCGGCGAAGGTGATGCCCGGCCGCCTGGTCCCGAAAATTTCCCGGCAGGCGTCAAGCAGACGGTCCGCCGCTCCCTCCTCCCCGCCGCGGACAAGGTAGGAGGGCACAAGCCGGGTAAGTTCAGCCGGCCAGTAGTGCTCCTCCAGCCAGGCGTGCGACTTCCAGGCCTCCTGCACCAGCAGGGCCGCCTCGGCCTCGTTGTCGGGCAGAATGAGCCGGGCCAGTTCGAGCCGGGTCTTGTCCGCCTCGAGAGCGTTGTGCGTTGAGACCAGGGTGGACACGGCGGAGCGCAGGGCATGAACGGCCTGACCCGGTCTGCCGGCCGCGGCCAGCAGGCGTCCCTGTATTCGCTGCGCCGTGCCCCGAAGAAGGCGGTTGGGGCCCGTCAGGCAGCGTTCGAGCTCGTCCTCGAAACGGTAGCAGGGCAGGGGCGGCAGGCCGTGCTCGCGCAGAGTGAAGAGAATCTCCAACAGGGCGCCGCTCAGATAGACGGGCCGCTGATAGCCCATGGCCTCGGCCTTGCGCAGCACGGGGGCCAGCACGCTCCAGGCCTCCTGATAGTGCCCGTTCAGGGCATGGTAGCCGGCCAGATGGCGGACCGTCGTCACGGCGCTGGCGATATCCGTTCTCCCGCCGATGCCCGTCAGGCAGATGTCCAGCTCCTCCAGCGCCTTCTCGATTCTGCCGGTGCGCAGATAGAGCGCGGCCAGCTGGCTGCGGACGGTGCGGCCCAGAGACGAGGCGCCGTCGAGGTCGGCCTCGCGCAGCCGCGACAGCAGGAGCTTCACGGCGAGATCGAAATCCCCGCGGCTCGCGGCCGCGAAGCTCCAGTGTCTGGCGAAGAAGAGTTCGAAATAGCGCCGGCCGCTGATGCGCATGCGCCGGCTGGCTCTGGAGAAGAAGGACATGGCCTCGTCGTATTCGCCCTCGACAAAGGCCCAGATGCCCAGGTAGGGCTCGGCCTCCTCGAGCAGGGCGGCATCCTTCAGCTCCATGAGCGTCTTTCTGCCGCGCGTCATGGCCGCGTGAAACTCGGCGCTGTTGTGCTCGGGAACGTTGCAGACGTTGAGGGAGCCGACGAGCAGATCCATGAGAGCGGCTCCGCCCCTGTCGCCCATGCGGTCGATATCCTCCCTGACCCGGAGATAGAATTCCGGCAGCCCCGGCACGTAGGTGCCCGAGCAGGCGACAAAGAGACCGAGCTCGCGGCACAGGCTCAGAAAGCGCCGTCCGCTCCCGGTATCCGACGGAGTGAGAGCCTGCAGGCGCAGCCGCAGAAAGAGCAGCATGTCGCGCATGGCGTCCGTGGCCAGACGCCCGGCGCGGTCGATGCCGAGCCGGAGAAAGGCTTCAAGCCCGTCGAATTCCCTGCCCCGGGCGAAGAGAAGCAGAACCTGCTCGAAATCCGCGCCTCCGGCCGTTCGCTCGATCAGGCGGACCGCGGCCGCATGCCGTCCGAGCAGTTCCGAAAGGGCGGCGGTGCCGCTGTCGGCGGCTTCAGGTCTGGCCCGAAGCGCGCCTGTTCCGGCAGCCTCGGCAGACAGGTCCGCAAGCTCGATGACTAGCTCTGGGCTCCAGGCCGCGCCGAAGAGCTCCCGCAGAAAGGCGCCGACCTCCGGATGTTCATGCCACGCGTTTTTCTTCATGTGCCTCCTCCGGAACAGGATGCCTGCGTCATGCGGTCTTCAGACTGTCCTTTTTCAGGATTTTAAAGAATAATTTTTGTATTTTTTTAGCACAATATCTGTGCCGTGCCAAGACGGCACATACCCTTTTCCCGTGAAAATATAGTGATGCAAACATGTTGCATTTGATGGCACGCTTTCTGCTTTGATGTGCTCATCTGTCCTGCGCCTCCCCCACAGCAACCCGGCCGCAGCACAGCAAGGAGAAATCATGATACAAAGCATAGATCCGGCCGTCTGCACGGGCTGCGGCACCTGCACCAAGACCTGTCCGCTCGATGTCTTCCGTCTGGACACCGACCAGGAAACGCGCTCCCCCTGCATGGCCGCGTGTCCTGCCGGGGCGGACATACGCGCAAGCAACTATCTCATCCAGCAGGGCCGGCTTGACGAGGCCGCGGAAAAGTATCTCGAAGTCCAGCCCTTTCCGGCGATAACCGGACGCGTCTGCTTCCATCCCTGCGAATCCGCCTGTTCGCGCGCGAAAGTTGACGCCCCGGTCAACATCAATGCCATCGAGCAGATACTTGGCGACCGTTCCCTGGACTTTCCCGCCGAGGAACCCGTGCGGAGGCATATCGGCAGGGTGGCCGTGGTCGGTTCGGGTCCCGCGGGTCTCTCCTGCGCCTATTTTCTCGCGCGCATGGGCTATCCGGTCACGGTCTACGAGAGCATGCCCAATCCGGGCGGCATGCTCAGATACGGCATCCCGGCCTATCGTCTGCCCGACGCGGTCGTGGAGCGGCAGGTGGAGCGGCTTGAGAGGATGGGCGTGGTCTTCCGCTGCGGCACGCGAGTGGGCGAGGGCGGCGATGTCACGCTCTCCGAACTGAAGCGGCGCGGCTTTCGGGCCGTCATGCTGGCCCCGGGCTGTTCGGCCGCGCGCAGAATGGCCATAGAGGGGGGCGATGCCGACGGCGTGCACTGGGGGCTTGACTTTCTGAAGGCCTGCCGCGGCGACCAGCAGCCCGTCCTCGAGGGGGCGGTGGTGGTTGTGGGCGGCGGCGATGTGGCCGTGGACGCGGCCATCACGGCCCGCCGTCTGGGAGCTTCGAGCGTGAGCATCGTCTGTCTGGAGTCCCGCGCCGAGATGCCCGCCTATCCGCACAATCAGCAGGACGCCGAAGACGAGGGCATAACGATCCGCTGCGGCTACGGACCTTCCCGCGTCACGGTCGGGAACGGCCGTGTCAGCGGCATCGAGTTTTCGGCATGCACATCCCTCAGAGACGAACAGGGAAGATTCGCTCCGGTGTTCGATGAATCCGAGACTCTTGTCCTGCCGGCCGAACATGTGATTTTCGCCATCGGCCAGGCCGCCGAACTCGAGGGCTTCGCCCGCGACGTGCAGGTGGAGGCCGGCCGCATCGCGGTCGAGCCGGTCACCTTCGCTTCCTCCCGGTGGGGCGTCTTCGCCGCCGGAGACGCGGCCACGGGCCCCTCGTCCGTGGTCTCGGCCATTGCCGGCGGCCGCGAGTGCGCCTTCTCCATAGACCGCATGCTCAAGGGCGCCGACCTGACCGGCGAGCGGACCCGCGTGCGCGAAACCGTGCCGGAGGACAGGCTGCCGGGAGAGGGCATCACAGAAGAGCCGCGGCACGAGCGCGGCCGCGCCGCGCTCACTCCGCAGGCGCCCTTTGCCGAGAAGCTCCTTCCCCTCGATCTCGAGGCCTGCTTTGCCGAAGCCCTGCGCTGCATGACCTGCGGCAGCCGCTCGCGCATCACCTATACCGACGACTGCATGACCTGCTTCAGCTGCGAGCTGCACTGTCCGTCCGGCGCCATTTTCGTGCATCCGTTCAAGGAGCGCTTTGCCAGAACTCTGGACCAGATCGAGCCTGCCGGAGAGCAGGGCGCCCGCATCAGCGAATGAACTTTGGGAGACTGCAATGAAGAAGAACAGCGGATACACATACACGACGGACCTTCTGGTCATCGGCTGCGGCTTCAGCGGCATGTGGGCGGCCATGCGGGCAAAGGACTTTCTGGACGACGTGCTCGTGGTGGACAAGGGCCCGCGCGACTGGGGCGGCCTGGGCGGC
>JAUNSE010000120.1:0-1820 GCA_030539415.1 Desulfovibrionaceae bacterium | reverse complement strand
CCTTTCCGGCGGCGACATGATTGTGAAGCAGCCGGACATGAAGCTCGACGACCTTCTGGCAGACCTCGTGTACTACTACGACGGCCTGGCCGATCAGCGCGTCCTGGCCCAGATTCTGACTCAGTCCTACGACCGCTTCATGGATTTCGAGAACTGGGGCCACAAGTTCGTGCGCAACGAGAAGGGGGAGCTGTGCTTCATTCCTCAGCGCGCGCTCGATTACATGCGCTTCTACTACTATCACCCCTACGGGCTCGGCGGCATCGACAAGGCGCGCCTTCTCAAGAAGCAGTGCGAGCTGCGCGGCGTGCGCCGGCTCGGACGCACCGTCATCACGGACGTTGTCACGGACGGGGACCGGGTGACAGGGGCGGTCGGCTTTCACGCGCAGAGCGGCGTTCCCGTGTACATTCGGGCCAGGGCCGTGCTCATGGCCACCAACACCGGCGGCTGGAAGCCCTCCTACCATCAGAACACGCCGGCCAGCGAGGGTGTCAGCATCGCCTGGAACGCCGGCTGCGCCATGCGCAACTTCGAGTTCTGGAAGGTCTGGAACGTGCCCGTCGATTTTGCCTGGGAGGGTCAGACAGGCCTTCTGCCCAAGGGCGCGCGCTTTCTCAACAGCAGGGGCGAGGACTTCATGCTGAAGTACTCCCCGAAGTTCGGCGCCAAGGCGGACCCGCACTACAACACGCGCGGCATGGTCTGCGAGGTGCGGGCCGGGCGCGGCCCCATCGTTTTCGACTGCAGCCGCATGAAGCCCGAGGACGTGGAGACCATGCGCCCGAGAGCCGGATGGATGGGGCTCAACGACAGGAAGCTCAGGGACATGGGCATTGATTTCTTCGCCCAGAAGCTCGAGTGGATGCCGCAGGTGCGCCATACCTACGGCGGCGTGGTGGCCGACATTGACGGATCCACGGCCGTGAAGGGGCTGTATGCCGCCGGTCTTGCCCGCAATCCCGACCCTGGCGTCTACATGGGCGGCTGGGCCACCTGCATCACGGCCACAACAGGCTATTCGGCAGGAGAGGCGGCTGCCTGCTACGTGCAGGGCTGCGAGGCCGGCACCTATGACCAGAGCTATGCCGAGGAGCGCATCGGGAGCCTTCTGCAGTATCTGGGCAGGGACGGCATCTCGCCCAAGGACATCATCGACGACATGCGCACGGTCATGAGCGCTCCGGACATCGCTCTCATGAAGACCGGGCGCGGACTCACCCGCGGCCTGGACCGCGTGGCCGAGGTGCGCGAGGAATTCGCCCCGAAGATGGGTGCGAGAGATGCGCACGAGCTGGCCAGGCTCTTCGAGGCGCAGTCCACGCTCCTGCTGACAGACCTGAGCCTGACCGCGGCCCTGACACGCAAGGAGTCCCGCGCCGGACATTTCCGCGAGGACTTCCCCGAGCGGGACAACGAGCGCTGGCTGAAGTGGATAGAGCAGAAGCAGGTGAACAGCCGGCGCGTGCTGCAGACGGTGCCCGTGCCCGTCGAAAGCTATCCGGTCAGGCCCGGCCGCTGCTACATGGACAATTTCGTCTGGCCCAAGAACGTGGCCGGACACTAGTTCGGCGCCGGCTCCGGCCGGCTCCGCAGGCGGAAGGCGGCTCTCTCCCCTCCTTCATCCGCCCCTTCTTCCACCTCCGTGTCCCGGCCTGCAGCCGGGGCCGGAGCCCGTACAGGAATTTCATCCGCAAGGACAAGCATACCGCAAAGGAAAGCACGATGAGCACTGCCTCCGCGGCGCGGAAGCGCCCCCTGTCACTCACCTATTATCTGCACACGGCAGTCTGTCTTGGCATCATGTTCTGCTTCGGCCA
>JAUNSE010000119.1 GCA_030539415.1 Desulfovibrionaceae bacterium | reverse complement strand
AGGGAGGACAGTGTCTATGGCCAGCATCACCAATGAATTTCTCGACAATCTTTTACACGCCGAAAAGACGGATGGCTTTTTCGAGGCGCTGTTCTGCGGCGTCGAGGAAGGAGCCTACGATATCGTGCTGAGGCCCCGCCAGGAATCGGACAGAAGCGTGGATCTGGCCTTCGAGCTTCATCAGCGCCCCGGCAGATGCCTGGTCTGCAGCCTGACCTACGGCCTCTCCGGCGTCTTCAAGCGCCATCCCATCATCAATGCCAACGGTCTCGCCAGGGCCATTGCCGACGCCAAGGGCTGGAAGAGCTGCTCCTGGGACATCGGCAGCACCCGCGAGGAGAGCTCGGCCCTGCACTGGATCCCCTTCCGCGTGGTCTGCCAGGACTGATTGGCAGGGGCCGCGCGCTCCTGCCGCCCGCACTGTGAAAAAAGTGTTGACGGGGCGGAGATTTTCCAGTAGACACAGTTTTCGCGCCGCTTCCCGATGCGCTCGGGAGACGGTGCCGGCAGCGGTCCCCGACAGCATCGGGCCGCGGAGCAAGATGCCAGCTTAGCTCAGTTGGTAGAGCAGCTGATTCGTAATCAGCAGGTCGCAGGTTCAAGTCCCGTAGCTGGCTCCAGAAATCAAGCAGGGGTTTGCGGAAAGATGAATTCCGCAAACCCCTTTTTGCTTGTCTTGTTTTTTGAGATCCCGGGGACCGGTCCCGGGGAAGGGACGGCAGCCCCGGCCGGCCCGCGATCGGAAGCGCGGCTGCGGCCGGGGCGCTCCGCTCAGTCGTCCCCGTCCTCCCGGGCGGCCCCGCAGACATCGGAAGCCGTGACATAGGTCTGGGTGCGGGACCTGGGGCTTTCCGGCTGCGTCTCCCTGAGCAGCTTCTGAGCGAGCAGGGGGGCCGTGTACACCCTGTGGAGATGGGTCAGGTTCTTGCAGCCGAGGAATGCCATGATCTCCGCGCGCGTGCGCGGGGTGCGGCAGTAGGCGAGCAGCGCTGCCATTCTGTCCGTCACGCTGTCGCCGGCGGGGGCTGCGTCGTCAACGCGGCGGCTGTGCAGAAGGATCCTGCAGCAGCCGTAATGGGAGCGGAAGACGGGCCAGAAGAGAAGGTGGTCGCGCATGACGCGGCGCATCATCGGGATGCCGGAATGCCGCCCGGCGGCGAGGTTCAGGAAGGACGCCGCCGTCATCAGCAGGTGGTTGGGCCAGACCAGCTTCCTGCGCGACCCGTCGTTCTCCAGAAGAGCGGGATTGAAATTGGGGGCCGGACTGCTGACCGACAGGGTGCGGTCGTCGACGACAACGCTGATCGGCACGTCCGTGGCGCGGAGCAGGTAGTTGCGGTGGAGCACGGCGTTGAGCAGCGCCTCGCGCAGCACCTCCCGGGGGTAGAGCGGCTCCTCCGCCTGTCTCCCGGTGCGTGGATGGACGAGGACGCGCGGCGCAAGGCGTTCGGCAAGACAGGCCTCGGCGTCCCTGAGCATGGCCGGAACGGGGCCGCCGATGAAGACCGTTTCGCCGGCCCCGCGGTTTTTGAACGTGATGCTGATGCCGAGCTTCGGGAAGTACTGCTGCGGATTTCTGCCGAAGAGCAGAAGCTCCATGAAGGCGGGCGGGACCGCGGAGCCGTCCCCTGCCGCCCCGAGGCGCTGTCCGCAGGGACCGCTCAGGGCGTCCGCCCAGTCCGGGCAGCCGGAGGCGAGCCTGGCGGCCCCTTCCAGGTCGATCTCGCCGCGGTCCGCCTCGGGCACGGGCTCGGTCATCACCAGCCTGTCCAGCTCGCGGGCGCTCGGGGCGCCGGTCACCCGCCCTTCCTTCGCCAGGCGCCGGCGGCGCACCCTGCGGGCGAGAGGACTTGCGCCGGTGTCCGCCGCCAGCATCTTCTGATGCGCGTGGATGTCCAGGGGCGGCATATGAAGACAGACAAAGGTCCGGCTGTCCATCTTCGCCTGGATCAGGCTGGGCCGCGTGTCCGGGCACAGCTCGGCGCACTGGAGCAGAACCGCGGCGCGCAGGGCGGCCGGATTGCCGACGCCGCGCATCTGCCGGGTTCTGCCGTTCACGCCGAAGATGAGAGTGATGCCCTCCCGGCACGTCCGCTTGTCGATATGTCTGCCGAGCCCTCCGGGCCGGCTGCGGGGAGCGCTTATCAGCGCCGTGATCCCGGAAGGTTGCTCTCCCCTGCTCAAGGCCAGGAGCATTCTAAGCAGTGTTTCCCTCTCCATAGGACCTCCTGTAGTCGGATGTTTTTTCAGTTGCCCAGTGTATGCTATTCTTCAATATTTGGCAAAACAAATCTTTGTAACATTACATTTTTGCGGTATTTGTGATCATATGAGTCACATTGTGATCGGACATTTTTTCTGCACGGCATCTTGTGCGTGAAGTTTATTCAGAAAAACGGATACATACAGTGCCGCAGGTTCGCGGCGAAACCGGCGCAATGACAGTTTTGCGCGTGATTTCCGTCTGTTTCATCGAAGCTGGCATGGTTTTCGGGCGCGGATGGTGCTACGGTTCGTCCTGAGAACCGCGCCCACAGGCGCGGTCCGCAAAACCGCGCGCCGTGAAGGCGGCGAAGGGGGGCCCATGAGCACGGACGATGTGAAGACGGACAAAAGCCAGCGTTCTCTGACGCGCCTTGGCAGGCTCTGCTGCGAGGGCGCGGTGGGGCTGTTCGAGGCCCGCAAGTCGGCCCTGCGCTCGCTCGGGCGCGCCGAAAACCTGGTGCGCAGCCTGCGCCATGTGCCGCCCGAGGATGTGCAGGCCGTCTCGGACCTGCTCGACTCGCTCACCGCCTTCGGCGAGGCGGCGCGCCGCGACGAGGCGCGCGAAGCGGAGCCGGCGGGACCGGAGATCACGGTCTCGGCGGCCGTGGCCACCACCTTTTCCGCGCCGGCCAGGCGCCGCATACGCGAATGCCTGGGCCCCTGGTTTTCCGTGAAGGTGGGCCGCAGCACCTGCATCGTGCGCGACGGCGTCCTGCGCGTGCGCCGCGCCCAGCTGCCGGCGCGGGGCGGGAGCGTCATGCACAGGGAGACGGTCAGGGAGCTGCGCAGCCTGCTCGAGGGCACGAGCGCCCTCACCGAGAAGACCCGCCAGGCCGAGCAGGGCCTGGATCTTGCCGCCTTCGGGCTCATGCCCTGCGACTGCGCCCGCTTCGGCCTCAAGGAGCAGATCCGCTACCATCGTCTCATGGGCAGCGTGAGCGAGCTCGGCGGCCTGCTCTCCAGGCGTCTGGGCTAGGTTTTTCAAAAGAGCTGCCCGCGCGGACGCTTCGGCTTCGGGCGGCTGTCCGGACAGCGGGGCCGGGAACAGCACAAAAAGGCCCCTCTGCCGCGCGGCAGGGGGGCCTTCTGCCGGTCTGTGCCAGCTGAATTATTCTCTTCGGGGGCGGGGAAGGGGGGGGGGCGGTCAGCTGACGGTGCCTTCCGTTCCGTCTTCGCTCTTCACGGCGGCAGGCTGCAGGGCCTCTGCCGGCCCGGCTGTGCCGGTCCGTTCTCCCGCGGGCCGCGCGGAGCCGGTCTTCCGGGCTCCGGCCTGCCTGATCCCGGGCTCTCCGGCAGCGTTTTTCGCCGCCTTCGGCTGTCCGGTTCTGGGCTCGGGGGCCTTTTTCGCCGGATGCGGGGCGGGCACGCCCGGCTCGGGCAGGGGCACGTCGGGCACGCAGGGCACGCCCGTGTTCTGGCGCACGAGACGCGCCAGCTTCTTCGCGTAGCGGTCGGCCTCGCTGTACACGCAGCCGCAGTAGGGCTGGCGGTAGAGGCCCATCTCGATGGAGAGGTCGATGCCGGCCTGCCAGAGATCGCGGAAGTCCCGGTAGAGGAACTTCGGGGCGCCGGGTTCGGAGGCAAGACGCAGGCCCGCCTCGCGTATGGCCTCGTGGGGCTGGTAGCGCGAATAGAGGAGGCTCGAGAAGACATGGGTGCAGCCGAGCTCGGCGGCCTTCGCGAAGGAGGCCTCCATGCGCGAGGTCACGCAGTAGCGGCAGCGCTCGGGCGGCATGTCCCGGTCGCGCACGGCTCTGAGCCACTGCCCGAGGTCCCAGGAGGCGTCGTCGAAGAGGATGGGGATGCCGAAGTATGCCGCGCACTGCTCGGCCGCCTCGCGCCGGCGCAGATACTCGGCCAGAGGCTGGATGTTGGGGTTCATGAAGTAGCCCACAATGTCCCAGCCCTCGGCGAGCAGAGTCTTCAGGCAGATGCAGGCGCAGGGCCCGCAGCACATGTGCACGAGCAGGCGGTCGCCGGGAGCCGGGCGGATCTCCCCCTGCGGACAGACCTCTTCGGCCGGACGGGATGCGGCGGAGGAGGGGCCAAAGGCCTGCACGGCCTCCGGCCCCGGCGTGCTTTCGGCCGATCGCTCCCGATCAGGACTGGATGACGATTTCAATGCTCTTACCGTAGAGGTTTTCCAGCTCTTTCAGCGAGTCGCGCTTGTGATTGAGCAGGTAGAGGCCGAGCTCCTGGGTCATCTCGTAGCGGCAGCTGGCCTGGGCCGTGCGCGAGCGCAGAAGGCGCGCGATGTCGCGCAGGGCCTGCAGGGACTGCCACTCCAGATTGCGGCGCAGGCCCGTGCCGCCGCAGGCGGGGCAGGGCTCCATGGAGATGGAGATGGCCGAGGTGCCGGTGCGCTGGCGCACCAGCTCGAGCAGGCCGAAGGAGGACATGCGGGCCACGTCGTGGCGGGCGCGGTCGTTGCGCATGGCGTTGCGCAGGGTGCGCTCCACCTCGAGGACGTGCTTGTGCTCGCGCATCTCGATGAAGTCGATGACCACCTGGCCGCCGATGTCGCGCAGCTTGAGCTGGCGGGCGATGGTCTCCGCGGCCTCCATGTTGGTCTTGAAGGCCATGTGCTCGAAATTGCCCTTGCAGGAGATCTTGCCGGAGTTGATGTCGATGGCCATCAGGGCCTCGGTCTGGTCGAAGACCAGGCGCCCGCCGGAGGGCATGAGCACCTCGCGGCTGTAGATCTGGTCCAGCTGGCGGCGCAGGTTGAAGCGCTCCCACAGGGAGTGCCTGGCGTCGTTGTGCACGCGCACCAGGTCCTTCTTGTGCGGGAAGAGCATGGCCACCGTCTCCTTGATGCGGTCGGCCACGTCGGCATTGTCCACCCACAGCTCGCACACGTCGTCGGTCAGGTAGTCGCGCACGGCGCGCTCCACCAGGCCCGGCTCGCGGTAGACGCAGGCCGGGGCGGTGACGCCGGTGGCCTGCCTGCGCACCTCGTTCCAGGTGCGCTTGAGGTAGTTGAGGTCGTTGCGCAGCGTGGTCTGGGTGACGCCGGCGCTGACCGTGCGCACGATGACGCCCAGGTCGTCGCCGGGATCGATGCCGTTCATGAGCTCGCGCAGGCGGCTCCTCTCCTCCTCGTCGCTCACCTTGCGGGAGATGGCGATCTGCTCCTGGCCCGGAGTCAGCACCAGGAAGCGGCCGGCCAGGGAGATCCAGGTGGTGAGAAAGGCGCCCTTGGAGCCGTTGGGCTCCTTGACCACCTGCACCAGCACCTCCTGGCCCAGGCGCAGCACCTTCTGGATGGGAGGATACTTGCGGCCGCGCACGTATTCCTGGGGAGAGATGAAGTATTCGGGATGAATCTCGTCTATCTGCAGAAAGCCGTTCTTTTCGGTGCCGAAGTCCACGAAGGCGGCCTGCAGGTTGATATCGATGTTGACGATGATGCCCCGGTAGATGTTGCCCTTGATCTTCTTCTGATGGAGCATGTCCAGGTAGTACTCGTCCAGGATGCCGTTGGAGGTGATGGCCACCTCCACCTGCTCGCCGGGGAGCACGCTGATGTACATGCGGCGCTTGCCGTGGCGCGCGGGCATGAAGTCGGCGCGTCCGTCCAGCTCGTCGCGCTCGGCGGAGACGGGGTAGGCTGTGCTGCCGGCCATGGCCATGGTCACGGGCGCCTCGTCCTTGTCCTGGCCGGCGGCAAGGGGAGCCTTCCTGTGGCTGCGTCCGCCGCGGCGGCCGCGTCTGCGGCGCCTGGCCAGCGGGTCCTCGCCCTCCTCGGCGCCTTCGGCGGCCTCGGCGGCGCCGGTCTCGGCCAGGTCCGCGTCCTCGCGTCCGTCGGGTTCGGCGGCCGCGTCCTCGCCGGCCAGGTCCGCGTCGCCGTACCCGGCGTCGGTCAGGCCTGCCTCGGAAGCGGCGTCCAGATCGCCCTCGAAGGGCAGCTCGCGGGCGGTCTCCTCCCACATGGAGGCGCCGCCCTCGGCGGGCTCGGCGGCCATGGGCTCGTCGTGAAGCTCCTCGGCGGCCTGCAGGGGGCGGTTCTGATCGCGCTCGACCTGCTCGCGGCGCACGCGTCCGGAGACGCGGCTCTTGGCCGGGCCTCTGGTCTTCTTGCGGCGGCCGCGCGGCGGCTCGGTGGAGACGCCCTGCGGGGGC
>JAUNSE010000118.1 GCA_030539415.1 Desulfovibrionaceae bacterium | reverse complement strand
ACGCCGGGTCTTTGTCAACTGCCCCCCCCTCTGACTTTATGCACGCCGGTTTGCTTCAACTCCAGTTGTCAGACACCGGGTCTTTGTCAACTGCCCCCCTCTGACTTTATGCACGCCGGTTTGCTTCAACTCGGGTTCAAGGTCCTCCGCAGCCCGCACGCTCCTGACAGGCTCCGGCCCGCTCAGGGGGCAGCCAGCAGACAGCGCCCCCCTTCGGCCGCTCCGCCGCGAAGCGGCACCGAGCCTCCCGCAAGGGACAGCTGCGCATCTGCGGCAGGCGGCCCTGCCGGTTGAAAAAGGCCGCGCTGTGTGCCATAGACCCGCATGCGGCAGAGTTTCCGCGTCTTCCTGTCACACCCAGCCCCCGTTTTTTTTTCAAGGAAATCACCATGAACCAGAACGCTGACAGCGCCGCCCTGCTCGCCTGCGTGCGCCGCGGCGACCTTGCTGCCGTGCAGAGCCTTCTCGACGAGGGGGCCGACCCGAACGCCCCGGCCCCGAGCGGCATCACGCCCCTCATTGCCGCGGCCCAGGACGGCCGCACCGACATCGCCGCTCTGCTTATGGAGCGCGGCGCCGATGTGCACGCCCAAACCGGGAGCGGCATCACCGCCCTGATGGCCGCCGCTGCCATGGGGCACGCGGACGCTGCCAGGCTTCTGCTCGATGCCGGCGCGAGGCCGGACGATCGGGACGCCAACGGGGCGACGGCGCTGCTGCCCGCCGCTGCCGGAGGCCATGACGACATTGTGCGCCTTCTGCTTGACCACGGAGCGGGTCCGAACGCCGCCGACGCCGGCGGCCTGACGGCCCTGCTCCCCGCCGCTGCCGGCGGGCATGCCGAGGTGGTGCGCCTTCTGCTCGCCCGGGGCGCCAGCGCCCAGTCCAGGGACGACCTGGGCCTGAGCGCGCTCATTCCGGCCGCTGCCGCGGGCCACACGGAAGTGGTGCGCCTGCTCCTCGACAACGGCGCGGGCGAGATCTCGCAGGACAGCGAGGGCTACACGGCCATGCTGATCGCGAAGCAGAACGGCCACGACGACATTGCCACCCTGCTGATGCAGAAGGGCTCGCACATCGCCACCCGCTGAACACCCCATCCCGCCGCCGGGCAGCGCGTAAGACACACAGTCAGGAGGCCTCCATGCCTGAGAAAAGCACAGTCACCCTCGTGCAGGAGGGCGACATCATCACCATAGACACCGGCAGTCCGTATCTTGAGCAGATCGTCATGGACTTCACGGACGAGGCCGAGGAGGATCGCCGCGGCTATGCCACGAGCCTGCTGCTCTCGTCGGCTGCCTGCTGCTACACGGGCAATCTGCGCGCCGCGCTGATGGCCCGCGGCGTTCCCTTCCGGAAGCTGACCACAAGGGTGGTCGGCACAAAGGACCGGAACAGGACCGGCGCCCCGCGCGTGGTCGGCATCGACATCGAGGTGGCCGTGGACTGCGATGCCGAGTACCAGGAGCAGATCGACCACTGCGCGAAGGTCGCGCGCCACTGCATGATCACCGCCTCGCTGGTCGAGAGCATTCCGGTCACCGGCCGCGTCATCCGCTCCGGCGAGTAGCCGGTCCGGCTGCGCATTCTGCAGGGCACGGGTGTCTCCATCCGTGCCTTTTCCGCTGCCCGAGGCAGGAAGCCTGCCCGGCCTGTTTTCAGGGCGTTCCCCTCCTGCCCGGCAGCTCCCCGCCTGCCGCCCTCTTCGACCGCGGGCAGGGCTCGGGGAGCACTGGTGGAGGCAGCCCGACTTCTTGAGCAGTCACCTGCTCAATACAATGAAATTATTGATATAAATAACAAATCCGACCAATTGAAAGTCACATTTTCAATTGGTCGGACTTGTCTCTATCCACTTGATAGTACGAGTTAAAACAGGCACCCATCAAGCGTGCGCTCCCTGAGAGCCCCCGACCGACTCCGTCCTCCTTCAAGTCCAGTTGACATAAACCAGGCTTGCTTCAACTCGGATTGATGCTCTCCCTTCAAGCGCACACGCTCCACGTAACACCGGTCTGCAGTGCGCTCCGCCGGAGACGGCGGGTGCCCGGCGCGGAGCGCCTGTCAGTCCTGCGGAGAGAGCAGGCGGACGACCTCCGCATGCTTTCCCCGGACAGCAAACATCAGCGCCGTTCTGCCCTCCCTGTCCTGCAGCCCGGCATCGGCGCCGTGCGAAAGCAGCAGTCCGGCCATGTCGGCGCGGCCCAGTTCGGCGGCAGTCATCAGCGCCGTGCGGCCGTCCGCTTTCCTGGCATTGACATCCATGCCCCGCGCCAGCAGGAGCCCGAGCGCCTCGCCCGTCCCGTGCGCCGCTCCCTCCAGGCTTCCCCTGCAGACCTGCCCGCCATGGGCCAGCAGCACTTCGAGCATGTCCATCTGGTCGCTGCAGGCGGCGCGGTACATCACGCCGCATCCGCCCGCGCTGAAACCGCCGCCATGCTCCAGGAGCAGTCCGGCAATTTCGACATCTCCGACGCCCTGCCCCATGGCATCCCGCCACGAGGCGTCGCGGTCGTTCACGTCGGCGCCGTGTTCCAGCAGCAGCCTGACCATGCCGGTGTTTCCATTGGAGACAGCGTACATCAGGGGAGTGGTTCTGTTCGCCCCTTCGATGGGCGCGTTCACATCGGCGCCGTGGGCCAGCAGCAGCCCGGCAATCTCGATGTTTCCGTTCCGGGCTGCGCGTATCAGGGCCGTGCCGCCGAAGATGTCTGTGTCGTTCGGGTCGGCGCCGTTCTTCAGCAGGCTTCGGACAGCGTCGGCATCCCCCTCTTCCGCCGCCTGTATCAGCGGCGTGGCCATGCGCGCCGGCTCGATTGTATTGAACCCGCCCTGGGCTTCGGGCACTGAGGTAAACAGGCACAGCAGGCAGGCGGACGCGATCAGCAGTCTTTTCATGGAAACTCCCCTCCGGCAGCGCCGGCAGTCAGGTGCGCGTGTGTCATGGCCGCGCGGCGGGTGCCGGCGTTTTGCGGGCGTATCGTACAGAAAGCGGGCGCAAACCGAAAGGGACGCGCGGCTCCCTGCCGATCTGGCCAGATTCCTAAGCGGACGGGAGCCAGCCGGCACGCAGCCTGTTGAGATCAGGGCAAAAAGCAGTCTGTCGCCCGGATCTCTCGGCAAACGGGAAATTCAATTTTAAAAATTCTGGTGTCACATATGTTGACAAAATATGATACCTGCACATTTTTATCCCATGAGGGAGTTCCATCCGGAACACCCGCCTGACTGCCCTTCCCTGGCGCGGCCGCCAGAGCGGCCTGAAGGAGGGGCGGCAGGACGGTTCCGCTTAGGGGCCGGATATGAGGGCTTGAAAATGTCGCCCGGCAGGCGACCGCGCCAGCCGGCATATCTGGCACAAACGGAACAACGGCACACCACATGGGAGGAATCACAATGCAGGCCACCGCGGACACTTTTTTCGGCACGGACAGCGGCTTCGAAAGCCCCGACGGTCTTGGCGCCCTCTGCGGCTCGGAGGAAGCGGAGGACCTGCTTGACGAAATCAACCTTGCCAGCCGCGCCGCTGCGGCCGGTCTCTCGCGCGCCCTGCTGAAGAGCGCCGCGCGGGGCCTCGCCTCGGGCCTCGTCTTCTGGATTCCGCCCTTCTTCATCACCTCGCTGTGGTAACCACTTGATACGACACGCTTCATCCCCAATTTCGCCGGCAGCGCCGGCAAGGAACACCATCATGCCCGCTCTTCTTCTCCGCCTCGCCCCCATCGCCCTGCAGACCATCGCCCCCATCGTCATCGCGAAGGCGGCCGAGCTTCTCGCCGCCCGCCTCGAGCGCGCCGTGCGCTAGGGCCGGACTTTTCCCCCCCCCGCCGCGGAAGAGTCCCCGGCGGGCGGGGGCGGCGAGCCTGTCAGAGAAAACTGAACAGAGAAAACAGGTCGGAGAACAAAGTGTACAGACAGACAAATGGAGAACACGAGATGACCCAGGAAAGCAGAAACGACAGCAGCAATGTCAGCGGCAATGCCGGCATGAACGGCAGTGAGCAGACCAGCGAGCAAACCAGCGAACAGGGCAGTGCCCAGACCAATGAGCAGACCGGCGGGCAGGCCCCTGACCAGGCCACCGACCAGGCCGGCACGGAAGAGAGCCGCACCCAGGGTGCGCAGACCGAGGAGCCCATGTCCCTGAGCGAGTTCTTCCTCAGCATTCCCCAGGCCCTTCTTGTGCTCACCTGGAGGGCGTCGTCCCTGAAGTGGACCCTGGGCGCGATGCTGGCTGTCGAGTCGGACCGTCTGCCCGCCAGGATCTGGAACAGGGCTGCCGCCGTGCTGGGCTTTCTTGCCGGCGGCCTGGTCGAGCTCTTCGGCTACATGGTCACCCGCGTCACGGGCCTTGTCATAGCCATCGGCTGGCTTCTTGCCTGCCTTGCGGGCTATCTGCTGGGTCTCCCCCGGCGCCTGGCCGCCTGGATACGGCTGCGCCTCCTCCTGCGCAAGGCTCATGGCGGATGGTTTGTCGCCGAGATGGAAGCCCGCAAGGCCTCCCGAAACCGTGGACATTAGAGCGGGCAGACTGCCGGCGAGTCCGGCACCGCTGCGGGCTCCGCTGGCAGGACCGCCGCAGGGAATGGCGAAGAGACCGCGGACGGGAGCGCGTCTGACGAAAGGAACGGGAGCCGATAGCGGGACTCGAAAATGTCGCCCGGCAGGCGACCGAAACCGGCCCCGCAAACGGTAGACATGAAGGCATGGAACGCACACCGCATATGGAGAAACATCAGATGACACAGAAGACTTCCGACAATACCAACGACAGCAACGACAGCACCAACACCGGCGGCACCGCCTCCCGCATGGCCGGCCTTCTTGACCGCCTCCCCGGGAAGATGGCCGGCACGCGCGAGAAGCTGGAGAGATGGACGTCGGGCCGCAAGAGCGCCGGTGAGAACAGCGGGACCGGCAGCGGACAGGCTGAACAGACCGCACAGTCCGAACAGCCCGGGCAGATCGAACAGAACGCTCAGGCCGAGCCGGCCGCTCAGGCCTGCCAGACCGAACAGGCCATCCGCACCGAACAGCCCGGTCAGGCCGAGACCTCCCAAGCCCGGGTTGAGGACAAGGACGCGCACTCCCGCAGGGATGCTGCCGTCTCCCGGCTGCTGAAGGACCTGGGCCAGGACCTGCCCCGCTCTCCCCGCGAGGCGATGGACAGGCTGAAGGCCGGCCTGAAGCCCGCGGCCGACCGCAAGGGTCAGGCAGACGGGACCAGTGCCGCGGACAGCGCCTCCGCCCTGCAGGCCGAAACCGGAGCCGGGAACACGGCATCTCAAAAGGCCGCGGTCGCGGCGGAACTCCTCAGTGAGGCGGAGCAGCGGCTCTTTGCCCGGGCCAGGCGCGCGCAGTGGTGGAAGACCGGCAAGACAAAGACCGAACCCGAAACCATAGACATCGGGCAGAAACAGAAGGCCCCGGAGCCGTTCTGGAGAAACGTGCTCCATGTCCTTGAGTGCCTCGGCATACTGGTCGGTGCATGCATCGGCTGTGTCTGTCTGGTAGGGATGCGCATGGTCCTCGGCGGCTTCATGATGGTTGCCGTCGCGTGCGGGGTTGTCGGCGGCATCATCATAGAAATCAGGAATCGTCTGTCCAGGCGCGCGAAGCAGGCGGAGGGCGCTGCCGGGACCGCGGAAGCAACAGCCGAAGGCCCCTCGGACGGGACCGGCAGTCGGGCCGTTGCCGGATCTCACGCCTCCGCCGGGAGCGCGCATGAGGACGGCAGCGGGAGCAGATAGCGCAGCTCAAAAATGTCGCCTTTCAGGCGACCGAAAAGGATCCCGGAAGCGGTAGACATGGCCTCATGGAACGAACGCATCATATGGGGAGGCAGAACATGACACAGCAGACAGGCGACAGGACGAGACACAGCGTCTGGGCCGGGCAGCAGGGCCATTTCCAGGGAATGCGCTGGCAGCGGCGGGGGAACGTCATCGACATCGTGCCGGATAAGCCGGCTCCGGAGCCGCTCTGGAAGAAGGTGCTCTTCGGCTTTCAGATGACCGTCCTGCTCATCCCCCTGACCATCGCCGCGGTCATCGGTTTCTACCTCGTGACAGGGGTGCGCGCTGTCGCCGGTGGCATTATTCTCGTTCTCTTTGTCGTTTCAATGAGTTGGGGCATCATCGAAGCTG
This sequence comes from Desulfovibrionaceae bacterium, assembly GCA_030539415.1. Classification (GTDB taxonomy): domain Bacteria; phylum Desulfobacterota; class Desulfovibrionia; order Desulfovibrionales; family Desulfovibrionaceae; genus Desulfovibrio. Next base: position 249 of record JAUNSE010000118.1, on the reverse strand, counting down.
TCAGAAGTCGTCTCTCCGGTCGCGCGAGGCAGGCGGCCCCTGCCGGGACGGCGGGCGGAACAGCCATCGGGCTCGCGCGTGAGAACGAAGGCAGGGGCAGATAGCGCAGCCTGAAAATGTCGCCTTTCAGGCGACCGAAAAGGATGCCGAAAGCGGTACACATGGACTCATGGAAGGCGGCGCACCCGGCCGGACAGACGGGACGGCCCCTTCCACAGCATCGGGCAGAACAACTTCAGGAGGACAGCA
>JAUNSE010000117.1 GCA_030539415.1 Desulfovibrionaceae bacterium | reverse complement strand
CTCACGCGCTTTATCGGCCGATCCTTTCTTTCTATGCCGTGGACCGCGGCCTGCGTGTTCTGGCGCCCGCGCATTTCGGCTTCGCCTTCGGGCCGAGCAGCATCGCCTCGGGTGCAAGGCCCTCGCGCTGCATGCGCACGAAGATTCTCGCGCTGCCCTCGGCATCGCTCAGGGCGTCGTGATGGCGCAGGGGAATGCCGTAATGGGCGCAGACCACATCCAGCCCTCGCGAGGGCAGGTTCAGATGCGCCCTCGCCCCCTTGAGCGTGCAGTAGAAGGGCAGATTGGGGTTCGGGCAGCCGAAGGCCTGGCAGCAGGCCTCGAGCACGCCCCTGTCAAAGGGCGCGTTGTGGGCCACGAAGCCCTGCGCGCCCTCCAGAAAGGCCTGCATCTCGGGCCACACCTCGGGAAAGGTGGGCGCGTCCTTCAGCACGGACCAGGTGAGGCCGTGCACCCAGGTGAACTCGACGCGGGAGGACGGCGGTCTGATCAGGGTGCAGTAGGTCCCGGTCAGCACGCCGTCCTCTATGCGGACAAGGCCAACGGAGCAGGCCGAGTGGCGCTCGCGCCCGCTGGTCTCGAAATCTATGGCTGCAAAGACCGACAAGCTATTTCGCTCCGTCCTGGCAGGCCTTCGCGGCCGCCTCCTTCAGGCGGTCGGCGATGTAGGCCTCCATGTCGGCGCTGGCCTCGTCATAGTTGAAGCAGGCCGCATCCTCGCCGCCCAGGCCTTCGGGCACCCAGTCGCCAAGCTCGTCCGGATCGGTGATGAGGTCCGCGTAGAAGCAGACAGAGAGCCAGCGCTCGGCCGGATCATCGTCCACCACGTCCACAAGCACAAAAAGGTCGCGGCCGGTCTGGCCCTTTCCCTTCGCGCGGATGGAATAGCTCACGCCGGGACGGCAGTGATATTTCAGGCTGACGCCCTCCATGCCGGCCAGAAGCGCGCGGTAGCCCTCCAGCACTTTTTTGGCGCCGAGGGGGTCCACCTCCCAATCCTTCAGAAAGCTGTCAAAGGCTGCCTGCTCGTTCATGTCCATGGGCCTTCTCCTTGTTTTTTCTTCTGTCCGCGGTCCGACTCTCTGCGGCACATGCCTGCAGGGCAAAGCGGGCCGCCGCGGGGTCTTTTGCCGGCAAATCGGCCTTGCGGACCCGTATGCCGGACCGATATTGTACGCGGAGTCCGGTCAAAAAGGCAAGGAACAATGCGCATGCCGGAAGTTCCCGTTCGCTTCACCGTCCTGTTCCGGTGCATATCCCGGCGGACAGCGCACGAAATTTGACAGACCGACCGCGTGCATTATTATTCCGGGGGACTGTGCGCTGCGCCGCACAGGACACGGAGCCGCCCGCAGGGCCCTTCCGCGCCCGGCCGCATTTGACGCGCTCCAAACCCGTTTGTATAACGGCATTCCCTGCATCCGCATCCTTCAACCCCGTCAGGGACTTCACTCATGATTGAAATTGTCAGAGCCAAGCTGCACGGCATCCATGTCACAGGCTGCGAGCTCGAATACCACGGCTCGGTTTCCCTCGACCCGGAAGTCTGCCAGGAGGCGGGCATCTGTCCGCTCGAATTTGTCTACATCTGGAACAAGAACACCGGCGAGCGCATCTCGACCTACGTCATCTACGGCGAGCCGGGCTCGCGCTGCTGCATTCTCAACGGCGCTGCGGCCCGCACCTGTCAGAAGGGTGACACCGTCATCATCTGCGCCTCCGAGTATGTCGCCGACAAAAAGGACATCTGCGCCGTCAAGCCCGTTGTGCTGACCTTCGATCAGGACAACAGCATTCTCGAGCGTCTGCAGTACGATGTGCAGCCCTCGCCCGAGCACGGCTACAGTATGCAGATACGCCCCCTCGCCCGCTAGGGCCGGCCGAAGGCCGCTTCCCAAGGACAGCCAATGAACCGAATACCGAAAAATCTGCTGATCTGGCTTCTGATTGCCATGGGCGCAGCCATGCTCTTCGGCTCCTCCCAGCAGACCAGGCAGCCGAACATATCCTACAGCCAGCTGCTCGACCGCGCCGAAAGCGGCCAGCTGAGCTCCGTGGTCATTCAGGGCCAGGAGCTGACCGCCACCGGCACGGACGGCGCCAAGTACTACACCTTCGCGCCCAGGGACTCCTCCATGCTGTCCCGCCTGATGGAAAAGAACGTGGAGGTCAGGGCCGAGCCCCAGGAGGGCCAGCCCTGGTATCTTTCCGTGCTCATGTCCGCGGTGCCCATGCTCGTGCTCGTGGTCGTCTGGCTCTATCTCATGCGCCAGATGCAGGGCGGCATGGGAGGCAGCCGCATCATGAGCTTCGGCCGCTCCAAGGCCAAGCTGCTGAAGCAGGAGGACGCCCGCAACAGGGTGACCTTCGCCGACGTGGCCGGTGTGGACGAGGCCAAGGACGAGCTGCAGGAAGTGGTGGAATTCCTTTCCAATCCCAAGAAGTTCCTGCGCCTTGGCGCGCGCATTCCCAAGGGCTGCCTGCTGGTCGGCCCTCCCGGCACCGGCAAGACCCTGCTGGCCCGCGCCGTGGCCGGCGAGGCCGGCGTTCCCTTCTTCTCCATCTCCGGCTCGGACTTCGTCGAGATGTTCGTGGGCGTGGGCGCCTCGCGCGTGCGCGACCTCTTCGAGCAGGGCAAGAAGAACGCCCCCTGCATCATCTTCATCGATGAAATCGACGCCGTCGGCCGCAAGCGCGGCGCAGGCCTCGGCGGCGGCAACGACGAGCGCGAGCAGACCCTGAACCAGATGCTCGTGGAGATGGACGGCTTCGAGGCCAACGAGGGCGTCATCCTCATTGCCGCCACCAACCGTCCGGACGTGCTCGACCCGGCCCTGCTCCGCCCCGGCCGCTTCGACAGGCAGGTCGTTGTCTCCACGCCCGACCGCTCCGGCCGCACCCGCATTCTGCAGGTGCACACCAAGAAGATCCCGCTGGGCAAGGACGTGGACCTCGACACCATCTCCTCCGGCACGCCCGGCTTCTCCGGCGCCGACCTCGAGAACCTTGTCAACGAGGCCGCGCTGCAGGCAGCCCGCTCCAACAAGGAAGTGGTCACCATGCGCGAGTTCGAGTTCGCCAAGGACAAGATCCTCATGGGCCGCGAGCGCCGCAGCCTCCTTCTTTCCGACGAGGAGAAGCGCGTCACCGCCTATCACGAGGGCGGCCATGCCCTGGCGGCCAAGCTCCTGCCCGGCTCCGACCCCGTGCACAAGGTAAGCATCATCCCCCGCGGCCGCGCTCTGGGCATCACCATGCAGCTGCCCGGCGAGGACCGCCACGGATACGCCAGGTCCTTCCTTCGCAACAATCTGGTCATCCTGCTCGGCGGCCGCGTGGCCGAGGAAATCATCTTCACCAATGTGACCACCGGCGCCTCCAACGACATCGAGCGGGCCACCAAGCTCGCCCGCAAGATGGTCTGCGAATGGGGCATGAGCGAGAACATCGGCACCATCTGCATCGGCGAGACCGGCGAGGAAGTCTTCATCGGCCGCGAATGGGTGCAGAACAAGAACTACAGCGAGGAGACCGCCCGCCAGGTCGATGCCGAAGTGAAGCGCATTGTCGACGAGGCCCACGAGCGCTGCCACAAGCTGCTCACCGACAACCTCGACGCCCTGCACCGCATAGCCGCAGCCCTCATCGAGAAGGAAACCATCACCGGCGAGGACATCGACGCGCTGATGAAGGAGCCCGAGGCCCCCAGCCCCGCTGATCCCGCTCCGGCCGCCGCCTAGCCCTCGGCACCGCTTTTTTGCGAAGGCCCTCTGCCTCACATGGCAGGGGGCCTTCTCTTTCGCCTGTTCTTCCGGCGCCCGGACCGGGTCCGCTGCCGGGGCATGGAGGAAGGGGCCGCCGGAAGACGCTTTCAGGTCTTGCCCTGCCCGGCCCTGCGACTCAAAGCTCTTCTGCGCCGGCCGCTCCGGAAACCGGAAAAAGAGCATCCCGGCCGAAGGCGGTCTGCCTTCGTGCCGGGATGCGAGAGGGGTGAACTGTCAGGCCTGCGCCGGGCTACTTCTGCCAGCGGGCCATGAATTCGGAGACCGGATGACCGTTCTTCAGGTGGGTCAGCAGGGCGCTGCCGAAGACGGCGGCATCGGGACGGGCGGACTCGGGCAGCACGTCGAGCTGCTCGGGACGGCTGAGACCGAAGCCCAGGGCCAGCGGGATGCTGAAGCATCTGCGGGCGCGCTCCATGGTGGAGGCGACCATCGGAGCCACGGCGGAGCGCTCGCCGGTGACGCCCATGACGGAGACCACATAGGTGTAGCCTTCGGAGACTTCGGCGTAGAGCTTCATGCGCTCCTCGGAGGTGTTGGGGCCGACCAGGGCGATGAGGGCGATGCCCTTCGCGGCCAGAGCCTCGCGGTAGGGCTTTGCCTCGTCAACCGGCAGGTCCGGGATGATGAGGCCGTTCACGCCGGCTTCGGCGGCATCGGCGGCCAGCTTCTCGAAGCCGTACTGCAGGAAGGGATTGAGATAGCCCATCAGCACGAGGCCGGCCTGCACAAAGCCCTTGCGCAGCTTGAGGCCCTCGATGATCTGCTTCAGGGTCACGCCGTCGGCCAGCACCTGGCGGCTCGCGTTCTCGACCACCGGACCGTCGGCCACGGGGTCGGAGAAGGGCACGCCCACTTCGATGACATCGGCTCCGCAGGCGTCCATCTCCACCATGGCCTGCCAGAAGGTGTCCTCGTCGGGATAGCAGGCGGTCAGGAAGGGAATGACGGCATAGCGGCCCTCTTCGACGGCCGCCCGGATTTTCTGCTCAAGAATGTGCATGACTAGCCCTCCACGCTCTCGTCGCCGAAGCCGTACTGGGCTCCGAGATACTTTTTCACGATGCCCATGTCCTTGTCGCCGCGGCCGGACAGGCAGACCACCACGTTGCCGCCCTTCGGCAGCTCGTCCGGATGGTCGAAGACCCAGGCCAGGGCGTGGGAGGACTCGAGGGCGGGCAGGATGCCCTCGCTGCGGGACAGGCGGTCGAAACCGGCCAGGGCGCGGGCGTCCTTCACCATGCCGTAGTGGACGCGGCCGGTGACCATGAGGTTGACGTGCTCGGGGCCGACGCCGGGATAGTCCAGGCCGGCGGACACGGAGTGCGAGGGCTCGATCTGGCCGTCCTCGTTCTGCAGGAGCATGGTGCGGTTGCCGTGCAGGACGCCGGGGGAGCCGAGGTTCAGAGCCGCGGAGTTGAAGCAGCCGGGCTCGCCGGTGCCGGCGGCCTCGACGCCGATGATGCGCACGTCCTTGTCGTCCAGGAAGCCGCGGAACATGCCGATGGAGTTGGAGCCGCCGCCCACGCAGGCCACGACCACGTCAGGCAGCTTGCCGAACTTCTGCAGGCACTGGGCGCGGGTCTCCCTGCCGATGACGCTCTGGAACTCGGCCACCAGTTCCGGGAAGGGATGGGGGCCGGCGGCGGTGCCGAAGCAGTAGTGGGTGGTCTCCTGGCAGCTGATCCAGGCGCGCAGGGCCTCGTTGATGGCATCCTTCAGGGTGCGGGTGCCGGTCTCGACGGCATGCACCTCGGCGCCGAACACGCGCATGCGCATCACGTTCATGGCCTGGCGCTCGACGTCCTCGGCGCCCATGTAGATCACGCACTTCATGCCCAGCCTGGCGGCCGTGGCGGCCGTGGCCACGCCGTGCTGGCCGGCGCCGGTCTCGGCCACGAGGCAGGTCTTGCCCATGTACTTGGCGAGCAGGCCCTGGCCCAGGGTGTTGTTCATCTTGTGGGCACCGGTGTGCACGAGATCCTCGCGCTTGAGCCACAGGTTGAAGCCCAGCTCCTTCGAGAGGGTCGGGCAGAAGGTCAGAGGCGTCTCGCGGCCGGCGTAGTTGACCAGCAGATCGTTCAGCTCGTCCTGGAACTTCTGCGTGGGCATGATGTTCCGCATGGCGTCTTCGGTTTCCTGCAGCGGCGGGATGAGCAGCTCGGGCACGAAGCAGCCGCCGTATTCACCGTAGTATTTTATGTTCATAAAATGTTTGCTCCTTGAAGGTCCGGCATGGCCGGGCCGTTGTTGCTTTGCTGAGTCGTCCCCGCGCGGGCGGGGGCGCGGAACGCATTCTAGTCGGGATAGGGCATGGGCGCCAGATTGAAGTCGGCGGCCCTGCGGCACAGGGCGCTCATGAGCGCGGCGTCCTTCTCGCCGGGCGCGGACTCGAGCTTCGAATTGAAGTCGAGGCCCGCCGGGCGGCTTTCGGCCGGAAAGGCCGCGAGATCAGCGAACACGTCTTCGGCCATGCCTCCGGCCAGCATCCAGGGCACCGGGAAGACAATCTTCCGCAGAGCCGGCAGATCCAGGCGCGTGCCGTGGCCGCCGCCCTTCTTTCCCGCGTCGAGCAGGACCATGCCGCAGTGCTCGGCGGCGCTGTCCACCGCCTTCTGGAACTCCTTGCGGCCGTCGCAGCGCTCGGGCCAGAGCACGCGCACAAGGCGCTGCCTGCCCACGCTTCTGGCCAGCCTCTTCAGGCAGTCCTCGT
>JAUNSE010000116.1 GCA_030539415.1 Desulfovibrionaceae bacterium | reverse complement strand
GACAAGGTGCGTTACGAACCTCACTGTAAATTCTTATAGAGTGAGGCGTGCAAGTCGCAGGGCCTCTTGTTGTACAAGGGGCGTTACGACAGCTATCTCGTCGTTGTCGAGCTTGAGCATATCGGTCGCAGGGCCTCTTGTTGGACAAGGGGCGTTACGACCCGCTTCTTACACAGTTGACAGCTGGGTACTACAAGTCGCAGGGCCTCTTGTTGGACAAGGGGCGTTACGACTTCTTGCGAGGCGGCGGTGGAGGCGGCGGTGCAAGTCGCAGGGCCTCTTGTTGGACAAGGGGCGTTACGACGATGCGCACGAGGTCTACACGTTCAGGAGAAACCGTCGCAGGGCCTCTTGTTGGACAAGGGGCGTTACGACCCATACCAGAAGTATCTTGAAAGCAAAGGAATAGTCGCAGGGCCTCTTGTTGGACAAGGGGCGTTACGACTGGCGCGGACCCGGTGTATTCCCCGGCGCATTGCGTCGCAGGGCCTCTTGTTGGACAAGGGGCGTTACGACCACTGTGTGCGGCCATACTGGCATCATCGGAGACAGTCGCAGGGCCTCTTGTTGGACAAGGGGCGTTACGACCACTGCATCCGAGTCGTTGCTCGGATGAAGCTTTCGTCGCAGGGCCTCTTGTTGGACAAGGGGCGTTACGACAGTACAGGCGTGAACTCGTCGTCGCCAACACTCAGGTCGCAGGGCCTCTTGCTGGACAAGGGGCGTTACGACAAGACAACTATGGCAGCGTGCTCGTTTTTTTAAAGTCGCAGGGCCTCTTGCTGGACAAGGGGCGTTACGACGAATGTCGAGTTCTTCACCGTTGAAGTCTTCTCGGTCGCAGGGCCTCTTGCTGGACAAGGGGCGTTACGACAACTGCCGCTGCCACAGCTGCAAAAACAGTTGTGTCGCAGGGGCTCTTGCTGGACAAGGGGCGTTACGACTGCATGCAGAACAAATCCTGCTCGTCCTGCTTGCGTCGCAGGGCCTCTTGCTGGACAAGGGGCGTTACGACCTGATTGCCTTGGACAGCACACCACTACGAATAAGTCGCAGGGCCTCTTGCTGGACAAGGGGCGTTACGACAGATTGCCGATCATCTTTGCCAGAAAGAACCTCGTCGCAGGGCCTCTTGCTGGAAAAGGGGCGTTACGGCCAAGCGCGGACGGCGAGCGCCGCCGTCATTTCGGTCGCAGGGCCTCTTGCTGGAAAAGGGGCGTTACGACTGCATGCAGAACAAATCCTGCTCGTCCTGCTTGCGTCGCAGGGCCTCTTGCTGGAAAAGGGGCGTTACGACATCCTGTGCATGGGAAGCTCGGGAAAATTCTTGATGTCGCAGGGCCTCTTGTTGGACAAGGGGCGTTACGACACCTTCTGGCCGGAGCGGCGAGCAGCCGCGAGGACGTCACAGGGCCTCTTGTTGGACAAGGGGCGTTACGACCGATTAGCGATGCTGATTAGCCTGGTATAGGGTCGCAGGGCCTCTTGCTGGACAAGGGGCGTTACGACAGTATGCGAAGCTTCTCATTAATGATCTCAAGTTGTCGCAGGGCCTCTTGCTGGACAAGGGGCGTTACGACAGGATTTCCTCGACAGTGGCGTCTTCCGGCACGAAAGGTCGCAGTGCCCCTTGCCAGTCAGCGGGCAGCTGAACGTCAGTGACTCCGCACCGGTCCATCCCAAGAGCAGTCCCGGCGCCCCGTTGGGCCGGTAATGCGCGCAAGCAAGGCCGTCGGGAACTCACTTCCGAGTTTCGGCGGCCTTGCTGTCTTCACCGGCCTTCAGGGGCGCTGACGGCCTTTTGTCCCGGTCTCCAGCTTCGTCGGCATTGGTCCTGCGGAGGGGCAGCCGGCGGACCTAACCGGCGGATGGGGGACTGCTGCGCCAGACAGGCTGCCCAAAGGTCAGAATCCGGCAGGAGACAGGAGCCTCCAGCAGAGGGCGGCCCTGCCTTCCAAGTGTCCATCGTACGGACCACAGTGCGCTGTGCCCGGCCCTGGCGGGGCTCGCATGGCAGGAGCACGGGTGCACGGATGACAGATGCACGCTGCCCCCGCAGTCCCGTCCGACACCCTGCGCAACAGATGCAGCTGTCCTGCCATCCGTTGCAGCATCTGAACGGCCATACAGGCGGGTGTGCAACTGATGCAAAGGATGGTTTGACACAGGCAGCCATCTGTCCTACCTGATACCGAACCGGTGCCATGCATCGGCAGAGAGGCCGGATGGTTCTCCCCTCTTCCAGGCGCAGTCCGGTGCTGGATTGCCGCCCTGTCCGGCAGAAGGCGTCATCTTCCCGCCGAATGCCCGAAGACTGACAGGCTCCCGTCCCGCGCCCTGCCGCACACCCGGGAGTTTTGCCGAACAGGCCATCGGATCGCCCTGTCTGGAGCGCCCGAGAACACATCGGACTGCCGGGGCGGGTCCCTCGCGCCCACGGACAGATGACCGTATGGGCAGGTCAACATTTTGCTTTTCACTGGGCGCCCTTTTCTGCCGGCACAGCGGCTGACTGCGAAAAAGAAAAAAAAAATCCCCGAACTGCCAATTTTCTCTTCCCAACACTCCCGCTTTCCTGTAGTATGGGTGCTGGACAATGGAATACTGATTCACCATGAGACCGCAGCCTCCGTGCTTCCGGAAAGAAACATCCTGAACGGAACCGAGCGCCCGGACAGCCGCAAGGCCGCGATCTCGCAACAAAATTGAAGAGAGTACCAGTATGGCACCCAACAATGTCAGCGCAGCCGGGGACAGCGCCCGCCTGCAGCTTCGGCAGCTCGGGGAGTGGGCTTCCCGCGGCTGCAAAAGCAAGGCCCAGACTCCCGTCTTCATTTATTCCGTTCTTCAGGCCCTGGGCCGCAACCCCTTCGAGGGCCGCCTGCGGCACTTGGTCCGCTTTGCCGACGGCACGCAGGCCTATGCCGACTTCTTCCTGCCCGGCGTCCTTCTCGTCGGGACGAAGGCCGCCGGCTCGCCGGACTTCAGAAACGGGAAGGCGGACGACCAGGCCTTCCGCTGTGCCCGCAACCTCCACTGCGGCAGATGGGATCTTCCGCAGTTCATCATGGTCAGCGACTTCAGGCACATCCGCGTCTACGACATGCGGCCCGCCCTTGAAGACGACACGTTCCTCGTGGCCAGACCCGAGCCTGTCTGCTTTGACGCGAAGGATTTCGAAGCGCTCCTCGACCTTTTCGCCCCTCTGGCAACGCCCGGCAAGCGGACTGCCGTCATGGCCAGAGATGCGGACGAGGTCAGCATTGCGGCCGCCGAGCTGCTGGCATCGCTTCATGCCCAGCTGGTCGGGCGGGGCTTTTCCGAGGAGCAGGCCGGCCTGTTCGTGCTCCGCGTGCTCTTCTGCCTCTTCGCGGACGCCGCGGGCCTCTTCGGCGAAAGGGGCATTCTGGTCCGCTGCCTCGCTGCGGCGCGGAAGCGCGGCTCCGCCCTTGTCATTCTGCAGCTCCTGTTCGAGGAGATGGGCAGCCCGGCCGCGGCCACTCGGGGGCAGGTTTCCCTGCCCTGCCTGTGGGATGCGGAACAGCCCGGCATTGTGCTGAACCTTCCCTTTGGCACAGATCGACTCTTTGCCGGACAGCCTCTCCCTCCTGTGCCGCTTTCCGAGACGGAGGCGGCGCCCTTCCTTGATGCCTGCCTGGCTCTCGACTGGTCCGGGATCGTCCCCACGCTCCTTGGCACGAACCTCTTCCTGCGCATCCGTTCCGAAGGGCGGCCTCTCCCCGTGGGCGGGCACGGCACCGATGACAGCGGCAGGCTGTGGCTTGAGCGCCCGCTCTTTCTGGACGGACTGACCGCCGAGTTCGATGCCATCCGCAACATCGGGGACAGGAAGTGGCGCCTCCAGAAAATGATGCAGTTCCACGTCAGGCTGGGGAATCTGACCTTTCTTGACCCGGCCTGCGGCAGCGGCGCCTTTCTGGCCGTCGCCCTGCGCGAGCTGCGCCGTCTGGAGCTCGAGGTGCTGGCCGCTCTGGCCGACGCGGGCCGGCTGCCGGAACCGGCGGAGCTGTGCCGTGTCCGCCCCTGCGCGTTCCACGGCATGGACAAAGATCCCATAGCGGCTGCCATGACCCGCACCGTCCTGTTCATGACCGACCATCTCTGCACTGTCGAACTCTCCGAACGGCTCGGCATTGCGCTGCCGGACGGGCCGATGGCCGGCAGCGAGGCCGTCATCCTCGAGGGCAACGCGCTGCGCCTGGACTGGAAGACGGCTTTTGAAGACATGGCCGGAAAGTCCTTCGACTATATCATGGGCTTTGCGCCGCACGCCCGCGGGCTCTCCCCGAGTCAGGAGCAGAAGGAAGACATGTGCCATGTCTTCGGAAAGGACTTCGGGCAGCTCGGCAGAATGAGCTACACTTCGGCCTGGTTCTGGCTGGCGGCGAGATACATGCAGTCCAGCCCGAAGACGAGGACGGCCTTCGCCGCCGAGCACTCCATCACCATAGGACGGAATCCGGCCATGCTCTGGAACCGCATCCACGGCCTCATGGACCAGTCGATCCTTTTCGCCCGCCGCAAGTTCGCGTGGAAGGATGCGAGGCGCCGCGAGCACCGCGTCCACGCGGTCATCATCGGCTTCGGCGCGGACAGTTCCGAGCCCAGGCTTCTGTGGATGGAGCCGCAGGCGGACGCGGCCGGCAGCGGCGGCGACCCCTCTTCCGTGCAGGAGGAGCCGGTGCGCGTTTCCTCCATCAGCGGCCGCCTCGCCGCCGATGTCAGCCCTGTCTGCGTGAAGGAGCGCGACAGGCCGCTCTGCGACGTTCCCGAAATCCGCATGGGCAATCACCCCGTGGACGGCGGTCATTACTTCTTCACCACGCAGGAGCGTGACGCCTTCCTCGGAGACGAACCCGGCGCGGCCCCCTATTTCAGAAGATGGGTGGGCAGCAGGGAGTATCTGCACGGCACGGAGTGCTGGTGCCTGCGTGCGGCCGACATCGAGGAGGACGTCCTTGCCGGGCTTCCCAGAACGCGGGAGCGCATCGAGGCCGTGCGCAGCTTCCGTCTGCAGAGCAGGGCTCCGAGGATCAGGAGCGAGGCCGCCATGCCCGCGCAGTTCCACGCCACCAATATTCCGGCCGGACCCTGCATCGTCCTTCCGGGAAACACGACAGGGCGGCGGCAGTACGCCCCCGTCGGCATGACGCAGCCGGCCATGCTGTACAGCAACAACATGAAGCTTGTCCGCTCCTCCGATCTCTACGACTTCGGTGTGCTGCAGTCCTCGGTCTTCATGGCCTGGGGGCGGTCGGCGGCCGGCTCCCGGAAGAATCGCTTCGAGTTCGACACCCCGCTTGTCTACAACACGTTTCCCTGGCCCGAGCCGCCCGCCGAGGAGCAGAAGGACCGCATCCGCGCGCTCGCGCAGGCGGTTCTGGACGCCAGAGCCGCACATCCCGGCAAGAGCCTTGCGGAGCTCTACGATCCCGAAAGCATGCCGGACGAACTCAGAGAGGCGCATGCCGCCCTGGACAGGGCCGTCATCGGGCTCTACGGCGAGACGTGGAGCAGCGAGGAGGAGATTGCCGCCGGTCTGTTCGGCCGCTACGCCGCGCTTGTCCGGGGCAGGGCGGTCGGGAAGCCCGCTCCCGACGAACAGTGCCAGCACAAATGCCTGCCCCGCTTCTCCCTGTGGGGGATGGACGGGCTGACGCCGAGACTGCCCGAACACGGCCTGAGCAAGGCGGTTCCGGGTCTGTTCTGAGGAGGCTCCTCTTCGAGGCCAGTCTTCTGACTGCGCAGCGGCGCATAATCAAGTGACCTGGGCGGCGGACTGTGATGACAGTTCGCCGCCTTTTCCTGTGCCCGCCGCACGGGCTTTGCGCCCCATACTCCGCACAACGGGCACTTGAGAGGCATGAATGTCCTCTTGTTTGGGCAGATGGTTCCTGCGGGATTCCAGGTCTGGACTGCCTGCCTTCCTGGTGGTGCCCGCTCTGCGGACAGCCTGCTTCGCGCAATTGTCCCCCACCAGCCGGCTTGAGTCCGCCGGCTGTCTGCCCTGTCGGACCGCTGCCGCTGAAGCCGAAGACACCACAACAGAGACCGTCAGCGCGTCTGCAGACAGGTGAGAACAGCAAGGCCGCCGAAACTTCGGAAGGGAGTTTTCGGCGCCTTCTGCGTGCATTTCCAGCCTGAGACAAGGTGCCGGGGTCTTCTCCTGAGATGGACCGGCATCGAGTCTCTGACGACCTGCTGCACACGGACACGCAGGGGGTGTCTGAGACTCAACGAGATCGACCTCATTGATCCCGGTGTACTGTCATAACGCCCCCTGTCATACAGGAGGCCCTGCGACAGCATCAAAGAGCTTCTTAAAAACTGTTTGATCGGTCGTAACGCCCCCTGTCATACAGGAGGCCCTGCGACCTTCTGGGTGCCGATCACTGACATTCGAACTATCGGTCGTAACGCCCCCTGTCATACAGGAGGCCCTGCGACTTCACAGCATGTAATTTGGCAGCTTGGGTAGTAGTCGTAACGCCCC
>JAUNSE010000115.1 GCA_030539415.1 Desulfovibrionaceae bacterium | reverse complement strand
AGGCCTACTGGTACAAGGGCTACGCCTGCGGCTACGGCGCCTTCTACAGCATGATCGGCCTCATGGCCGAGAAATACGGCGCTCCCTACAACACCTTCCCCTTCACCATGCTGGAAGCCAACAAGGGCGGCATCTCCGACTGGGGCACCATCTGCGGCGCCCTCTACGGCTCCGCCGCCGCCTTCGCGCTGTTCTACGGCCGCAAGGAGCGCAACGCCATGGTGAACGAGCTCTTCCGCTGGTACGAAGTGACCAAGCTGCCGATCTACCAGCCCGGCGACAAGGCCCAGGGCGTGGCCGGCGAGCTTCCGTCCAACGTGGCCGGCTCGGTCATGTGCCACATTTCCGTGTCCAAGTGGTGCTACGCCAACAAGATCGAGGCCACCAGCAAGCAGCGCTCCGAGCGCTGCGGCCGCCTGACCGCCGACGTGGCCGCCAAGGCCGTCGAGATCCTCAACGCCAAGATTGACGCCGGCAAGGACTACAAGGGCGTCTTCGCCAAGCAGGAGGCTGTCAGCGCCTGCGGCGAATGCCATCAGACCAAGGGCGAGGAGGCCAACTGGGCCAAGGGCGTCCTGGACTGCACGCCGTGTCACAACGGCGGCAGCGCCCTGAGCAACAAGTTCGAAGGCCATCCGTAGCCGCCCGCGGAGCCGGAGGCGCATGGTCCGCAGGGGCCGGGCCTTTCGGCAGATCCCGCAGGACGCATTTCGGCGCCGCGCTCTTCCCGCGCAAGGGGGAGGGGGCGGCGCTCTTCTTTTCTCTCCGGACATGCGAGCGGAACGCAGGCCGGCTCCGGCTGCGCATGGAGCGAGGCGGATGGAATTTTCAAAAGCGCGGAATTGACAGGAAGGGCAGGCGTTTCTATCTTTTTGAAAAGGGGTTTCGTTCATGCCGGCAGACGCCGGCGCTCCGGCGGCGGCTGAACCGGCCGGAGCGGCTGCGACCCGGGGAGAGACGCGATGAAGATCGGCCAGCTGGCGCAGAAGGCGGGATGCCAGGTTGTCACCATCAGGTATTACGAAAAGGAGGGGCTGCTGGATCAGCCCGAACGCACCGGCTCCAATTACCGCATCTACAGCGAGGACGATCTGGAGAGGCTGCGCTTCATCCGCCACTGCCGCCTGCACGGCATGACCCTGTCCGAAATCAGGGAGCTTCTGGCCTTCAAGGCGCATCCGGCAAAGAATTGCGACTGGATAGACAGCATGGTGGAAAAGCACATCCGCAACGTGGACGAGCAGATTGCGGCCCTGCAGCATCTGCGCTCCCATCTCGAGGAGCTCAGGCACAAGTGCGAGGGCGGCCGCGGCGAGCAGTGCGGCATCCTGCGCAGCCTCAACGAGGAGGAGGAATGCCCCTACTGCAGCCAGTTCACCTGCCAGCTTCTGCCCGCGAACAGGACGCACAAGGACTGAGGGCGCCTGTTTCTGCGCCCTCCCGCGGCCTGAAAGGCCGCCTTCGCTAGTCTTCGGTCCGTCCGCGCCGGGACCGCGTGCCGCGGCCTGTGCCCGGCTTGCCGTCCGCCGCGCCGCTGTCCCCGGCCGCCCCGCGGCCCCTGCGGCCTGCGGCCGGCTGTTTTTTGCGCGCGCCGGGAAGGGCCTTTGCCGCGATGTTCTCGTCGGACCCGCTCCCGCCATCCTCCTGACCCGCTGCGCCCTTTGCCGCGGGCCGGCTCAGGCGCATGGGCAGCATGCGGCGCAGCATGCGCTGGCACTGGCGCACGGAGAGCTCGAGACCGTATTCCCGGTTCAGATAGGCGGCGAGAGCCGGACCGTCCCAGGTGCCGTCTGCCGTCTCTGCCGGCGTGGAGCGCAGAAAGAGCCCCACTTCGTGCATCTGCTCGGCATTCAGCGAGGGCGCGCGGCCGGGGGAGGGATGGTCATACAGGCTCATGTAGCCCTTTTCATCGGCCATGCGCACCCACGAGCGCAGGGTGCCGATGCTCTCCGCGAAGACGGCGCAGAGGATCTGCGGCGAAACGCCGGCGACAATCAGCATCACTGCCTCTATGCGGTGCCTGAACCTTCCCTCGGCCGTTGTCTTGGGGTGCCTGAGGGTCTTGAGCAGCTGCTTTCCTTCTTCAAGCAGCCTTTCAGGGTCGGTGCGGAACTGGCGCGGGGGAGTCATGACCGATTCCTCGTGAGAGATGGTGAGCGGCATGCGGTGTCCGCCCGCATGCCCCGGGGCACGGCAGTGCCGTCAAAGGGTAGTATACGCCTATGCAATGACACAGAATTTCATTTTTGACAAGTCGTGTCCCTTATCCGCTCTGCACGGCAGATCCCGCAGATTTTTAAAAATTTGATCAGCCTGTAAAACAGATTTATCGCCAATGTGATATCTGGATTTTTGGCAAAAAAAGATCCTATCACTGATCAAGTTAAAATAGGGCGTTTTGTGCAGATGAAAATTATAGATCCATATTCGCAGATCAGTGATCAATAATATCATATATTTTGGATCTTCCTGTCATTAATCATAAAATAGATAAAAAATTATTTTGTATAACACGCAGAATAAAAGATCTGCATGTATTGAACAGTCTATTTTTTTGAATACTGCAGAAGGAGTGCGTGCGACAGAACACAGACTTATGTCCGGAAAAAGCCCCGCAGGCGAAGCGAGGATGTGACGGATATGACTGCCCATGGCCGATTGGAGAAGAAACTTAGCCGTGAGATCGGACAAAAAGAGGGCTCCGTCCGAAGACGGAACCCTCGTCCTGATTGCGTGCGAAAGCCGTCGGCTCCGCGCGCGTTGCAGTCATTATTTGCTAGTCGATGTAGCCCTGCTTCTTCAGCCATTCGCCGACGCGGCTTTCGGCCCTGCTCACGGAGCGGCCGCGCATGTCGAAGCCGGAGGCGACCTTCGCGCCGGGAGCGAGCTTTCTGATGTCCGCCGGGCCGCGGCCGAGTCCGCTGCCCTCATGGGTGCAGAAGGGGACGACGGTCTTGCCGGCAAGAGCGCCGGCGCCCTTTTCGAGCAGGGTGAAATAGACCATGGGCATGGTGCCCCACCAGCTGGGATAGCCCAGGAAGACGGTGTCGTAGGCCGCGAAGTCCGGCACGGGCATGGCGAGCTCGGGGCGGGCATTGGCCTCCTGCTCCTTCTTGGCCTCGTCCACCACGGTGTCGTAGTCCTGCGAGTAGGCGCGGACGGCCTTCACTTCGACGATGTCGCCGCCGAGTGCCGCGTGAAAGGCTCTGGCCACCTGGGCCGTGTTGCCGGAATGGGAGAAGTAGAGCACGAGCACCCTGCCGTTGTTTCGGGCGGCGGGAGCGGTGCCGGGAAGCGCGAGTCCCGCTCCGGCGGCAAGAAGGGCGCAGGCCCCGAACTTGAGGATGGTTCTGCGGCCGGGAAGGGCGGTATGATTTTCAGACATGGTCATGCTCCTTGTCTTTGCGCTGTTGTCTGTTTCATGGGCGGAAGGGGCGTGCGATTGTCCGCGGCATTGTCTGTCCCGAAGGCGGACAGGAGGACGCGGTCCCTTTCCACGAGCGCAGAATACGGCACAAACGAGCTCCTCCGCCATAGCAAGTCCTCTCTCATTGTTGCCCATTTGTGTCATGTCTGCAGGCCCGGCCGCGCCGGACAGCGCGAGGGGGCCTGCCGGACAGCGCGAAAAAAGGCGGCCGGACAATGCCGGCCGCCCGAAACAGACTGGAAAAGTGGAAAAAACGCTAGGACTTGCTGCGGCTGCGCACTTCCTCGACCTTGGCGCGGATGCGGCTGGTGAGCTCGTCCGGCGAGGCGCTGGTGAGGATGTCCTGGAACTGCGTGCGGTAGTTCTTGACCAGGCTCACGCCCTCCACGATGACATCGTAGACGACCCAGGTGCCGTTCTTGGGCAGCATGCGGTAGGCCACCGGAATGGTCTTGCCGTCGCGCGTGGCAATCTCGGTCAGCTGCTCGACGCGGGTGCCCTTGTCATTGGAGCGCTCGCCGGTGTAGCGGATCTGCTCGCCGTTGTAGTTCTGCAGCTGGCCGAGATAGGTGGCCAGCAGAAGGTCGGCGAAGGCATCGGAGAAAGCCTGCTTCTGAGCGGCCGAGAAGGTGCGCCAGCGCTGGCCCACGGTGCGGGCGGAGAATTCCTCGAAATCGAAGACCTTGCGCACCTCGACGGCGATTTTGCCGCGCTGGGACTCCCTGGTGGCGGGATTGGCGAAGGCCGGGTCGGCCAGCATGGACAGGCAGTGCTGGATGGTGCCCTCGAGCACGGCGCGGGAGGGGGAGGCGGCCTGCGCGGGAAGGGCGGAAAGCGTCAGGACGCAGGCGAGAAGGGTGAGCAGGGCAGGGCGCA
This sequence comes from Desulfovibrionaceae bacterium, assembly GCA_030539415.1. Taxonomy (GTDB): domain Bacteria; phylum Desulfobacterota; class Desulfovibrionia; order Desulfovibrionales; family Desulfovibrionaceae; genus Desulfovibrio. Next base: position 2,218 of record JAUNSE010000115.1, on the reverse strand, counting down.
GAAGGCGCGCGGTGATGCTGTGCATGGAACTTTCTCCCTCTGGGAAGATTGCTTGTGTGTTCGCGGGAGGCCCCTGACAGGGCGCGGGAGCGTGGCTCCCCGGCCGGCCGAAGCCGGCTTTCCCCGTATCAATACTCATTCCCGAAGGCTTCGGCAAGCCACGCGCCGATGGCCCGCGCCGTTTCGGGCGCATCGACTTCGGTGCCGGCCACGGCAAGGCCGGGCAGGATTTCGGCCTTCGGGCAGAGGATGCGCAGATGCTTCAGACTGTCCGCGAAGCCCGTGCCCTCGTGGGTGCAGAAGGGGGCGATGCGCTTTCCGGCCGTGTCGAAGGACTCCAGAAAGGTGAACACGGGCATGGGCATCGTATTCCACCAGTTGGGCCAGCCGAGGAAGACGGTGCGGTAGGAGGAGAGGCGGATGGAGCTTGCGGCGAGCTTCGGGCGGGCCTGATCCTCGAGCTCCCGGCGCGCCTGACCCAGGCATTCCCGGTAGCCGGCCGGATAGGGGACGGCCGGCTCGATCGAAAAGAGGCGGCCGTTCACCCTGAGGGCGATGCGCTTCGCCAGCACGCGGGTGATGCCGAGGCTGAGGTTGAGGCAGGAATCGCCCACAAAGTTTTCCCCGTCCCGCGAGAAGAAGGCGACGAGCGGTCTGCGTGCCATGACGGCCTCCCTGCGGAAGATCTGCGCCTTCCGCGGCTTGTGATGTTTGCCCGGTGTTCCGGCACTATAGGAAAGCCCGGCCGCCGGGGCAAGGCGGGCGCCCGGCACCGGAGTTATGTCAGCAGCGCATGTCTTTACAATCGCTTAACATTTGTCCGGCGGACGCATTGGGTGTATGCTCCGGGCCATACTGTTGTCACCATATCGGGCATGCCTGTCAGGGCGCGCCCCCTTCAGGAGGAAAAAATCATGTCTCGCGAACTCAACTGTCTGGGTCTTGTCTGCCCCGAGCCCGTGCTGCGCTGCCGCGATCTGCTGGCCAAGGACCGTCCCGCCGAATTCACCGTGCTCGTGGATTTTCCGGCCTCGGTGGAAAATGTCAGCCGCTTCCTGGGCAAGAACGGCTACAGCGTGACCTCGGAGAAACTCGATGAGAAGAAATGGCGCCTTTCGGCCGTGCTGACCGATCCTTCAGCCAGCTCGGAAGAGATTCCGGACTGCCCGGCCCCGACAGCGCACCGCAGGACCGCCGTCCTCATCACCACCGAGACCCTGGGCCGGGGCGACGACACCCTGGGCACCGGCCTGATGGGCAACTTCCTGGCCACGCTGCCCGAGATGGGCGAGGAGCTGTGGCGCGTCATCCTGCTCAACGGCGGCGTGAAGCTGGCCTGCACCGAAGGCAAGGCGCTGGACGCCCTGAAGAAGATGGCCGCGGACGGCGTGAGCGTCTTCGTCTGCGGCACCTGCCTCAACCACTACGGTCTGCTCGAGAAAAAGCAGGTGGGCGAGACCACCAACATGCTCGACATCGTGACCAGCCTGGCCGAGGCGGACAAGGTAATCCGCCCGTAGAGCGTCAGGGGCCGTGCCGGCCGAAGGCCGCCGACGGCAGGGCTTGCAAAGCAAAAGGACGGTTCCGGACGCGTGTCCGGAACCGTCCTGCGCACTGTGCGCGGAAAAAATGGGGCTACTGGATTTCCCTGCCGCGCAGGGGGGCGCTGTCGGGCCAGAAGGTGGACCTTCTGCGGCCCTCGGCGTCGACGCCCCAGCCGATGAACCAGCCGAGCATGGACGCGGCGAAGCCCACGAAGAAGGGCGGCACCTTGGCCAGAACGGGCCACGGCACGGGAATGATCGCGAACTGCGGATGGGTCATGAGGTACCAGCCCATGCAGACGACAAAGCCGGCGACGGCGCTGCTCCAGGCCGCCACGCAGCTGCGCTTGCCGAAGCGGACGAGGGCGATGTAGCTCACCAGGATGGTCGAACCCACGATGCTCCAGCTGGTGGTGCACAGCATGGCGATGAGCTCGCCCTTGATTTGGGCGCAGCCGCCGGAGAGAAGCACGCAGAAGACGATGCCGAGCAGCCACATGGGACGCGAGGCCTTGCGTCCGGGCAGGTCCTCGGCAATGGCGGACACGGCAATGTGGAAGATGGCGCTGGCCGTGGACAGGGAGGCCGAGACGATGGCCAGCACGAAGACGTGCAGGCCGACTTCCGGCAGCAGGGCCTTGACCAGGTTCGGCATCACGTCGTCCGGGTTCTCG
>JAUNSE010000114.1 GCA_030539415.1 Desulfovibrionaceae bacterium | reverse complement strand
ATTGTCTCTAGGCTTCCCCAAACCATAACCACGGTTTATGTGGAAGACCCTCTCTTTCCTCATCCGGAACATCAGAGCCACCGGCTCCGCCGGTCCAGATGTCCTCGATATCCGCCGTGCCGGTTGCCGGTAAGCCGTGATCATGCAGGAAAGCCTTCACCGGGGGAAAGTCGGCTGTCATCTTGAGGACCGGAAGCCAGCTGAAGTCCCATTCGCGGGTCTTCGCGCTGACAAGGTAGAAGTTGTGCTCAAGAGCGCCCATGTTGAGGCAGAGTTCCGGCATTGCTGATCCTTTTATAGGTTGATATATACAGATATCTTTATGTAACAATATATTGATATAATGAATTTACATTCAGACGGCGAGCCCGGGGCCCGGCGCGGCCAGGGCTGTCTTCCAGCCGCCGAGGCGGGCGGAGGGCGCAACAAGGTCCTCGTAGTGATAGGACAGGGCGCACTGGAAGGCATCGCGCAGACTGATGTCGCCAAGCGCGGCCCAGAGTCTTGCACCGATGCCGCCACCGGCCAGAATGTCGATGGCGCCGGCCGCGCAGTCGTCTCCGGGAGAGCCGCCGAAGGGCAGGTCCGCGCGCAGGGGCAGAGGGCCGGTGCAGACGGGGCTGACGCCGGCAAGATGCTCGGCGCGGGCCCTTTCGCCGCAGCGGCGCAGCGCCTCGGCAGTGCCCTGCGCCATGCGTGGCAGGTAGGCGCACTGGAAGACGCCGCCTGCGCAGGACAGCCCTCTGGCCAGGGCCAGAGCGGCGAAGGAGAGATAGAGAGAGGGCAGGAGACGCCCCTCTTTCAGGGCCTGGATCAGTCCCTCCTGCTCCAGCGCTATCTTCAGTTCCGGCCTGTCCGGACAGACAAGACTGTGCTCGCGCGGATGCAGCATGAGGCGCAGCCCGGCCTTCTTCTCGTCCAAGGCCCAGAACAGGAAGCTGCCCCGGGCAAGACCGGGCTCTTCCTCCCCCGTCTTCTCCCTGAGCGTCCAGCAGGAGCGCGCTCCGTTCAGCTCGGCCTGCACGGCCCTGGTCAGTTCGGGCTCGAGCACCAGGTCATGAATCAGGGTGCCGCTGCCGGCGAGATCGCGGATGATGAGCTCCGCCGCGACCTGCTGCAGGTCCAGGCTGACCAGAGCGGGCAGACGCAGATCGGGGGCGGCAAGCTTCTGCCACAGAAGGGAGTTGGCGATGCTCATCTGATCGCGGAAGGATCGCTGGCCGAGGACCGCGGGCGCAAGGTAGAGCCGCCGCACCAGTCCCTCGATGATGCTGCGTTCGATGGGTGTCAGGCAGCCGCGGGACACGTAGGTCCCGAGCGCGGAGAGCGCATCGTCCGCACCGTAGGCCTCCCTGACCGAGACGAGGGCGCGGCGGCGGGCATTGGAAAACAGCGGCAGGTGAAAGGGCCTGGTGGTCTCTGAGGAGCGCGGCGCCAGCACAACACCTCTGGGAAAGGCGGGATTGTCGCAGGGAACCCCGCCGCAGGCGAACACGGGCACCACCTTCCGGCAGCCCATGGCAAAGAGAAAGTCGCCCTGGAGAAATTCCGGATGGTAGTCGATGCCGAGATGGTTGGCTGTCAGAGCCAGATAGCGGTCTTCCAGCTCGCGCTCGAGCCCCTTCGCCACGGACGACGGATAAAGACGCGCTGCCAGGGTGCGCACCACTTCGACAAGGTCGCCGCCGTCCTGCAGGGCCGGACGGCCGCCAGGCAGGGAGCGCGCGTAGTCCGACAGGGAGAGGCTGCCGGCCGCACTGCCGATCAGCCGCATGGCATCGGAAATGACGCCCTCAAGCTGGGAGAGGCAGGCCTCGCGGAGGCCGGCCGTCCCGCGCGGGGCAGGAGTGGTGTCGACCCGGGCGGACTGGTCCGGAAGCGTGTTTTCCATCATGGCAGGGTCCTTCAGGCACGCCTTCCGCGTAAAGCGAGGCGCGCGAGCACGACAAAGGTCAGCGCAAGAATGGCTATGCCGCAGCCGAGCAGGATGGACGCCTGATTCACGCTCATGGCAAGCAGGATGGCGCCCGCGCCCAGGGGGCCGAGCACCTGCGCCGCGCGCTGCAGGACATTGAGCAGGCTCATGCTCTGATCGACGCCGATGGCGCGGGCCGCGTCAAGGCCGAGCAGGAATTCGCTCTGGGCGCTCAGGCTCGCGGCCCAGCCGAGGCCGATCAGCACGGCGCCGAGCATGGCGCCGGGCAGGGGCGGCAGGACAGCCAGGGAGAGGAGGGACAGGGCGAAGAGAAGGCCTCCCGCGCCGACCATGTCCGACTTCATGCGCGCCTTCTTCACCAGCGTGCCCAGCAGTGGGCCGCAGTAGATGATGAACAGGCAGGCGACCATGTAGACGCGGCCGATGTTCGACTGGGAGGTGCCCACGCTGTTCAGGTAGACGGGCAGGAAATACTGGGTGAAGCCCACATAGACCATGGCCAGGGGCATGAGGGCCAGAAGCGCGAAGACCAGAAAGCTTCTGTCGCACAGGAGGCGGCGCATGGCGGTCCAGGAAAGTCTGGCCTGGCCGGACTGCGCCGTATCCGGGGCTGTGTCCCCCACAAAGAGGCGGCCCAGGGGCACGGCGCAGAGCATGACAAGCCCGGCCGCGAGGAAGACGGGCGGAAAGCCGAAGCGCTCGGCCAGCATGGCTCCCATGGCGCTGCCGCAGAGCGAGCCGGCGTAAAAGCCCGAGTACATGTCGGCAAGACGTCCGTCGCGCACGGTGCTCACCTGCAGGCAGAGAAGGACAGTGCCGTAGCCGGCGCCGGAGAGGGCGCAGGCCGCCACGTACAGCCAGGGCTCCCGGGCGAGCAGGCAGCCCGCGTAGGCCAGGCTGGCCACGGCCATGCCCAGCATGAGCGGGAGCCTGATGCCGAAGCGCCGGACGAAGGTGCCGGCGGCAAAGGCGAACACGCCGGTCGCGGCCATGCACGCGCAGATGGGAAGGCCCAGCATCATGCTGCGCGAGGGCGCGTCCGCGGGCACGAGCTCGCCCATCTGCAGGGCGAAGAAGGAGATGGGCATGTCCAGGCCGAAAACGAAGAAGAAGGCCAGGGCGCGCACAAGGGCGCTGCTCCCGCCGGCGGCGCCCTGCTGAGCCGCATCCCGCCCGGAGAATCTGGCCAGACCGCGCGTGAGCAGCAGGAAGAGCTCCACCATGCAGATGAGGGCGATGGCGGTCATGGTCAGGAAGTCCAGCGCGAGGTCGCGCAGATGCTCGAGCCAAGGGCCGCGGACAAGGCTGATGCGCAGACGCGGAGCGCTGCCGGGATCCCTGTCCAGATGCGCCGCCGCGCCGGCAAGCAGGGGGAAGAGGCGGTGTTCGGACAGCAGTGCCGTGCCGGGTGCGGCGCTCGAGGACAGCGGGCGGTTTTCGGCATCGAGAATGTCCAGGGCGATTGCGCCGCCATGCATTTGGGCGATGCCGGCCAGATAGCCATCGACCCTGTCCATGCGGTCAAGAGTGACTCCGGTCAGAAGAAGGCGGTCGAGCGTCTCTGTCAGCATGAGCCCGGTGCGTTCGGCGTCCCTGCCGAGTCCCGCGGTGTACTGCCTTTCGGCCATGACCATGGAGAGGCTTCCGCAGGCCAGCAGCACGGCCAGGAAGACAAGCAGGCAGATGCGGCGCAGACGGCCGGGAAAGAAGGTCTCGGCCGGATCGGCCAGGGGGTCGGCCCCGCTGCCGTCAGAAGGGGCCGGCTGTTCCTTGCGCCGTCTCAGAAGCAGGCCCGCGGCAAGAAGCCCGGCAAGAGAGAGCAGAGCCTGCATCAGAAGCTGGTTCCTGAACTGTCCGGCCAGCTCCCGCTCGATGGGGCCGCCGTCTAGGCGCACGCCGACATGGCCGACGACCGCGCCGTCTCTGCCCGTGACGGGGATATGCACCGTCCGTCCCCCCTCGTCCGTTTCAACGGGAAGCACCCGGCGTCCCCCGCTTTTCCTCCGGGCCTCGTCGACCAGCGCGGCGGGAAAGCCGTCGGACGCGGCCAGAACATTTCCCCCGGCGTCAAGCACGGCCATGGGCATGCCGGCGCTTTGGACCTCGAAGTCCAGAAAGCTTTGCAGGCCGTGGTAGGCACCGAGCCTCTTGCCCAGGGCGACACCCGTGGAAAGACGCTCCGCCAGTTTGGCCGCGGCTAGGCGGGCGGAAATTTCGGCGCTGCGCCACGCCTCCCTGTTCAACGACGAATAGAGCAGGGCGTCGTAGAGCAGGAGGGAGCAGACGAGCACGGCAAACCAGCCGGCAAGGAGCGCTCTGTATTTTCCGGCATGAGCTGTGGTGGAGCTGTCTTTGTGGGAAGGGGGCATGGGTGAAAACCTGCTGCGCGCCGCAAACGGTGCGCGCCTGGCCGTGAGGGCCGGAACAAGAAAGCGGGAGGAGTGAGGGGCGTGTGTGCCGGCGATATTTCAGGCCGGGCGGGGAATATGCGGCACGGCGGGATGCGGGGAGCAGCAGGATGAACCTGCATGGAAGGGATGCCGCTTCGGTGAAGAGCGGGCGCCGGATCATCGCTCCTCCCGGTCGGAACAGCAGCCGGATGGTGCGGTGACGGTCCTGCGCCGGCCGGAAAACGCGCAGACCCGGAGGCGGGATGGAGCGGATGTCCGCAACGAAAGGGGCCGGCCGGTCGGGCAGAGTTTCCGGAGACCTGGCTGCAATGAAAGCATCGGACGGAATTCTGTGTCTGACTTCCGTCTGTCGGAACAGGAGACATCATTTTCATGCGAAAAAGACGCGGATACAATGTCTCACAATGTTCTTCTATCTTTGTGATTTGAAAGATTTTCTGCTGTCTGCGGCCTGCCGGTCCGAAGCGAAATGTTATGAAAATCGATTCCCGCTGTCAATTTCAAATTGCGAAAAGCCCCCGCCAGGCACGCTTCTGCGTGCGCATTGCATGGCAGGGGCCTGTCATTTCATGGTAACGAACAAATAAATGACGTCTTGCCGGTCAGATAACAGACAGTTGTCACAAGGCGGCATTCTGTCTCTGTTCGTCCGCGGCCCGTCTTCCGGGCCGCGCGGCACAGGGGGGCGCCCCGGAGGGCAGTCCGCCTCAGCAGCCTCTGGTGTAGAAGAGGGCGAGTCCGCCTCTGGCAGTCTCCCGGTAGCGGGCATCCATGTCCCGGCCTGTGGCGTTCATGGTGCGTATGGCCAGATCAAGCCCCACGGGATTGGCCGTTGTCCTGCCCGCGCGGGCCATCACGCTGGCATTCCAGGCCTTGACCGCGCCCATGGCGCAGCGGGAGATGCACGGAATCTGCACATAGCCGCCGACAGGATCGCAGGTCATGCCCAGGTGATGCTCCATGGCCAGTTCGGCGCTGTTCTCGACAAGTGCCGGATCGCCGTCCAGCACCTGCGAAATCAGGGCCGCCGACATGGCCGAGGCCACGCCGATTTCGCCCTGGCAGCCCACGTCCGCGCCGGCGATGCTGGCGTGGCGCTTGGCCAGCATGCCGACCAGGGAGGCGGCCAGCATGCCGTCCACAAGCTGTTCGGGATCGTATTTCAGGTCCTCGACCAGGGTGTGGACAACGGCCGGCATGACGCCGGCCGAGCCGGCCGTGGGGGCGGTGACAATGGGGTGCTCGTCCGAGTTCTCCTCCGCGGCCGCGTGGCCGCGGGCGCTCAGCCGGGCCAGAAAGGCCTCGGGTCCGGAAAGCCGCTCAGCCTCCGCGTACATGCCCATGGCGCGCCGCTGCAGACCGAAGGGACCCTTGAGCGGGCCGGAGCGCTCGAGTCCGTTCCTGACGGATGCGTGCATGGCCCCGATCAGGCGCAGCATGCCCTCGCGCACCTGCGCGGCTCCGGCGCCGGTCATGGACCGCTCGTTGTCCAGCAGAATGGCGGGCAGGCTTTTGCCTGTCTTGCGCAGACATTCGAGCAGTCCGTTCATGCTGTCGAAGCGGTGCTCCGGCAGGCCGCGCTCCGGCGCCTTCCAGCCCTTCCACTGCAGAAAGCCGCCGCCGACCGAATACTATTCGCGCTCCAGCAGGACCTTTTCCCCGGCGCGGAGCTCGATGGTCAGCACGTCGCTGTACGGGGCGTCCGGCTCCGCGGTCTCGAAGACAAAGTTCTCCATGCCGAAGGGCAGGGACAGGGGGCCGCAGGTGACCGTGTAGCCGGCCTTCATGTCGCGGTAGAGGCTGTCCATCAGTTCGGCCGAGGCTTCCTCCGGGCTGACACCCGTCAGGCCGCCGGTGACGGCCTTGTGGGTGGCATGGCCGATGCCCGTGGCGGCCAGGCTGCCGTAGAGGCGGACCGTGATTCTGTCGGCCCTGCGCAGCGCCCCGGCGTCAAGCGTCTTCATGAGGGCGAGAAAGTCGTTGCCCGCCTTCATGGGCGCGATGGTGTGCGAGCTTGACGGGCCGGGGCCGATCTTGAACATCTCGAAGACGGAGATGTCCAGCGGCCTGTCCGGAGCATGGCCCGGCCTCCACGCGGGATCGAAGCCGGCCAGAGCGGCGGCCGGAGCGAAGGCCAGCCCGCCTCCGCAAAGAGCGCTCATGGCGAGAAAGCTGCGGCGTGTCAGCATGCGGGACTCCTTTCAGTCCGGCTGT